>CAMCQD010000034.1 GCA_945876925.1 uncultured Dermatophilus sp. | reverse complement strand
TGTCCAGGGACGTAAGGATCGCGGTTCGTGACTCGATCCCATTCACCGGCCCTTCCTCGGGCTCGACCTCATCGACTGGCACGATCTCGGTCGGGCCCGTATGTTCGGGCAGGAGCGCCTGCAGCACCTTCGCCCCGATAACGTACCCGTGCCGGGCCTGGGCAAGGGGAACGTCGGGAAGAAGCCTGGAGACATTGTCGCGGCTGGCTCCCTGCCACTGCGGCCATACCAGCCGGAGCGTGCGTGGATCATTCAATTCGTTTTCCGCCGCGCTTCATCCTACGCATTCGTCTTGTCTTTTCTTTCATCCTGCTGGCGATCCTGTAGTGCCGGGTGCGCGCGGCGAGAAATAGCCGTTGGCTTCGGCGCGCTGCTGCGGCGCTCATGCCCTGCTGCCTCAGGGGCAGGGTAGCGGGCCGGCGCCGGCCAGGCCCACCACATCAGTGTCGTCTCAGCAGAGCACGACGTTGACGGCGAGCCCGCCTTCGGAGGTCTCCTTGTACTTGGTCATCATGTCGGCGCCCGTGTCGCGCATCGTCCGGATCGCCTGATCCAGGGAGACCCGGTGGGTGCCGTCGCCGCGCAAGGCCATCAGGGCGGCGTTGATGGCCTTGTTGCTGGCAATAGCGTTGCGTTCGATGCACGGAATCTGCACGAGCCCGCCGACGGGGTCGCAGGTGAGCCCGAGATTGTGCTCGATGCCGATCTCGGCGGCATGCTCGACCTGAGCGGGTGTCGCGCCGAGCGCTTCGGCCAGGCCAGCCGCCGCCATCGAGCAGGCGGATCCGACCTCGCCCTGACAGCCGACCTCGGCACCTGAAATGGAAGCGTTGGTCTTGATGAGGATGCCGATCGCGGAGGCAGCCAGGAGGAAGCGGATAACCCCGGCCTGGTCCGCTCCGGGAACGAACCGCATGTAATAGTGCAGCACTGCGGGGATGATCCCGGCGGCCCCGTTAGTCGGCTCGGTCACCATGCGGCGCCCCGCCGCGTTCTCCTCATTGACGGCCAGGGCGTAAAGGTCGACCCATTCCATGACGCTGGCGTGACCCGCGCCGGAGTCCGCGGAGAGTTCCCGGTACAGGCGCGGGGCACGCCGCCGCACCTGGAGCCCGCCGGGCAGGATCTCCTCGTCATGGCGGCATCCATTGGCGACGCATTCCTGCATCACCTGCCAGATGCTGCCCAGTTCGCTGTCGAGCTCGGCGTCCGTGCGCCAGGTCCGTTCGTTGCACCGCACCAGTTCACTGACGCGAAGGCCGTTCTCCTGGCACATCGCCACCAGCTCATCACCCGAGGAGAACGGGTAGGGAACGGGGTCGGTGGCCGCTGCGGGCGGCTGGCGGAGTTCGTCCTCGGTGACGATGAATCCGCCGCCGATGGAGTAATACGTTCCCTCGTGCAGGAGCGCCCCGGCCGCGTCATACGCCGTCAGGGTTATCCCGTTGGGGTGCCCGGGAAGGGCACGTCGCAGATGCAGCGTGATGTCCGCTGACGGGTCGAAGCCGATCCACGTGCGATTGGCCAGGCGCAACCGGTGCGACTCGGACAGCTCGGCGATGAGCCGGTCCGCCGCGTCCGGGTCAACCGATTCGGGTGCTTCCCCGGCCAGCCCCAGGATGACAGCCTTGTCCGTGCCGTGCCCGCGGCCGGTCGCGCCGAGCGAACCGAAAAGCTCTGCCCGCACCCGGGCGACATCTTCCAGCAGACCGGCCTGCTCAAGGTCACCGGCGAAACGCCGGGCCGCCCGCATAGGCCCCACCGTATGCGACGAGGAAGGCCCGATACCGATGGAGAAAAGATCGAGTGCGCTGATCATCGGATGACCTCCATTACCGTCACGGCACACCGTCGTGCGTGATCGGGCCTGCTGTACGGATAGGCCACGGTAGTCAGCCTGGCCGCGAATGTGGTCATGATCGTCCCGCACCCGACGCGGGGTCAAGCAGCCCGGCATGCTGCGTCAGCGCAGGTGCCGGGCCCGCCCTGGCCGGGGGGAGGCTGATCCGGCAACGGTGGCCACAGCCCCTGGCTACCGCCCCCTGCCGGGCCCGCCCTGGGCTGGCGCAACGCTCTCGCCAGCGCGCATCGAGTGGTTACGCTGCTCCCGGCGAGCGGATCGTCGTCACGGGGGCGGCTAGGCGGCGGGGAGAGGAGATCATGTGCATCCGGTGAATTCCTGTCCTTTCCGCCGCGCGTGTCCCCGGCTGCGGCTGGTCGCATGAGCGGCCCGGTCCCGCAAGCCGGCTGCGAGCACGTACCGGAGGCAGACTGCGAGCAGGTAGTCGTGCTGGAGCGCACGGCGGAGATCTTCCAGGCGCTCAGCACGGTCTCGCGGCTGCGCATCCTGCTCTCCGTGGTCGACGGCGACCGGACGGTGACCGAGATCGTGCAGGCCACCGGGCTTTCGCAGCCGCTGGTCTCGCAGCATCTGCGGACGCTGCGCGGCCTGCGGATGGTGCGGGTGCGCCGTCGCGGGCGCAAGGCGTTCTACGCCCTCGAGGACGTGCACGTCATGACGATCGTGCGGGATGCGATCGCGCACGTGCGCGAGGACCTCATCCGATGAGCAGCCGTTCGGTTCCGCCGAGTTCGATCCAGCGGGACGGGACGCCGAAGCAGCGCCGGATCAGCCCGGCGCTGAGTATCTCGCGCGGCGGACCGCAGGCTATGAGCCGGCCATCCTGCAGCACGGCCACCCGGTCAGCCCACTGGGCGGCCAGCGACAGGTCGTGCAGGGCCACCAGCACGGTGCGGCCCTCATCGTGGGCCAGCCGGCGGAGCAGGCCGAGCGCGGCCAGCTGATGCCCGATGTCGAGATGGTTCGTCGGCTCGTCCATGACGACGATGCCGGCGTCCTGGGCGATGATCCGGGCGATGTGCGCGCGCTGACGTTCACCACCGGACAAGGTGGCGATGTCCCGGTCGGCCAGGGCGGTGATCTGCACCTGTTCCATTGCCGCCGCGATCCGCTGCTTGTCCTCGCGGGAGGCACGTTCCAGGCTGCGGCGGCGGGCGGAGCGGCCGACCGCCACCACCTCCCGGGTCAGGGTGCCCGCGGCGAAGTCGCGTTCCTGGGTGAGCACGGCCAGGCGCTCTACCCGCTGGCGGGCCGGCAGGGCGGCCAGGGCATCCCCGCCCAGGGTGACCGTCCCCGTGGCCGGTACCGCGTTGAACAGCGTGCGCAGGAACGTCGACTTACCTGATCCGTTGGGGCCGACGAGGGCGGTGACCTGGCCCTGGCGGGCCGCCATGCTGATATCCCGCAGGATCTGGTGGCGCCGGATGGTGACGCTGACTTCCTCGGCGCGGACCCCGCCGGTCTCCTCCCCGGTGTCCGGTGCGGCGGCGCCAGCGTCGCGGGCTTCTGTGCCGGGCCTGTTCACGGTTCTTCCTTCGTGCGGGTGATGAGCAGGATCGCGAAGGCGGTGCCGCCGGCGAGGGCGGTGACCACGCCGATGGGCAGTTCAGAGGGCCGGGCCGCGACCCGCGCTGCGATATCCGCCCAGACGAGGAAGGCCCCTCCGAGCGCGGTTGAGGCCGGTAGCAGGCGGCTGTGGGCGGTGCCGACGACAAGCCGGCAGATGTGCGGCACCACCAGTGAGACGAATCCGATGCCTCCCGCGGCGGCGACGCAGACGCCGACGATCACCGCGCACGCCAGCACCAGCTCGGTGCGCAGCAGGTCCGGGTGCAGTCCGAGGGAGCGGGCGGTGAGGTCCCCGAAGGCGAGATGATCGAGCCGGCGGGCCCGTATCAGCACGTAGGCCATCCCGGCTACGAGGACCAGCAGGGGCAGGGACAGGTCACGCCACTGGGCGCCCGTGACCGAGCCCATCTGCCAGAAGATCGCCGAGCGGAGCTTGCGGTCGTCGCCCGCCCGGGCTAGCGCGTACTGGGTGAGGGCGCTGAGCAGGTACGAGGTAGCGATCCCGGAAAGGATGAGCTTCAGCGGCGAGAACCCGCCCCCGGCGGTCGCGATGGCGATGGTGAGGCCGAACCCGAGCGCGGCGCCGAGGAACGCCCCGGCGGGGATGAGCACGGTGAGCGCCCCGGGGAGGAACGCGATAGCCGCGACCGCCCCGAGCCCGGCCCCCGCCGTGCCCCCGAGCACGGAGGAGTCAGCGAGCGGGTTGCGGACCACGGCCTGCAGGACGCACCCCGCCAGGGCCAGCGCCGCCCCCACCACCAAGGCGAGCACGGCACGGGGAAGCCGCAGCTCGGAGATGATCCGCTCGGCTCCGGCGATGTATTCGATGCCCCACGCGCGCCGGTAGGCGATGCCGGCCACCTGGAGGAAGCCCGCCTGCTCGGTCCCGGTCATCCCCGAGACCACGATCCCGGCGATACCCGCCGCCAGGGCCGCGATGACGAGCAGCGTCGCGGCCCTGGCCGGTGATGTCAGACCGGTGAGGCTCCCGGTCACGATCCTGTCTTCGCGTTCTTCACGGCGTCGCGGATTTCCAGGATGCCCTGGATGGCCTGCGGCCCGGGGACGTTCTTGGCGTAGTCGAGGTTGATGATCTGCTTGTTCTTCACGGCCGGCATCTGGGCCAGTGCGGCGTTGCCGGTGAGGTAGTTCTCGATGCCCTTGCGGGTCTCCTCGCCTCCGCCGCCGCCGGAGAAGATGATGTCGGGTTTACGGGAGGCGATGTCTTCCCACGTGGGCGTCAGGTAGCCCTTGTCCTGGTCGGCGTAGGCGTTGATGCCGCCGGCGTAGGTGAGCTGGTCCTGCACGAAGCTCCCGGAGCCGGAGACGAACGGCTTGGCGGGGTCCATGTTCCCGTAGACGACCACCTTGGGAGCGTTCGCGGGCGGGGTGGCGGGGGCGGGAAGCTTGGCCTTCCACTGCCCGACGAGTTTGCTGCCTTCTTCGGCGCGGCCCAGTGCCGTGGCGATGGTCTGCACATCGCCGAAGTATCCCTGGACGGTGTGGTCGGGTTTGTCGCAGCTCTCGGACAGCTGGAGGTAGGGGATCTTCTGCGCGTCGAGCTGCTTGACCAGGTTGCCGGAGTCGCCGGAGCCGTAGAGCACCACGAGGTCGGGGTTCTTCGCCAGCACCTGCTCGGGGGCGGGGAACGGGAATGACTTGCCCAGGTGCGTGGTCTGGCGGGCGCCTGCCGCGAGGTCGGCGGGCAGTTTCTCCGGGGCGGCTCCGAAATATCCGGCGACCTGGTCTGCGGCGCCGAGGGCGAACAGGGTCTCCGCGGCGCCTTCCATGCCGACGACCCGGGCGGGCCGCTGGGGGATGGTGACGTCGCGCCCGCAGTTGCGGACTGTCACGGGGAACTGGGCGGCTGCGGTGCCCGGGGAGGTGCCGGTGGCGGATCCGGCATTGCTCGCCGGCGCGGCGGGTGCGCATGCGGCGACCGCGCACGCGGTCAGTGCCAGGACCAGCAGGCCGGGGGCGCGGGACAGCGGTGGTGTCATCAGGTGTTCCTCTCGGTGGTGGACGGGGTGCCGGCGTGCGGGGCCGTGGTCAGCCTCCGGCGACGGCACATAGCAGGCGGACTGAGGATCCGGGGGGCACCGGGGTCGTCAGCGAGGCGGCCTCGCCGGTGCCTGCGCCGCCGATGAGGGCGGTCACGAAGGGGACGAGCTGGCCGTCGTCGATGATCGCCGCGGGCAGCGCGGGGTAGCGTCTCCCGGCATCCTCGAGTAGTTCGGCGAGGGTGGCTCCCGAGGCGGGCACGCTGGCGGCGTCCTGGGCGAACCGGCGCAGCGGCGTTGACAGGTGCAGGGTGGACACGGTGGCGGCGGTGCTCGTCATGCGGGTTCCTGGGAGGTTGCGGCGGGGTGGTGAGCGTGCCCGGGTTCCGGGGCGGTGCCGGGCTGGCTGCCCGGCCGGGGGGAGATCGCCAGCGTGGTCGTGGTGCCGGTGAGCGCGTCCACCAGGTGGAGGGTTCCCAGCGCCACCGGCCCGGCACCGGTGATGAGCTTGATCGCCTCCAGCGCCATGTACGAGCCGACTACTCCGCACAGCGGTCCGAGGATGCCGGCGTGCCGCGCGGAGGGCGTGAACCCGGCCGGGGGCGGTGCGGGGTACAGGTCGCGGTAGCGGCATCCCGTTCCGGCGGGAGGGTCGTGCCAGAACACGCTGAACTGCCCTTCGGTTTGCAGCACCGCGCCCCACACGTGGGGGATCTGCGCGCGCGTGCAGGCGTCGTCGGCCAGGTAGCGGGTGGTGAAGTTGTCGCTGGCGTCGATGACGAGGTCCCAGCCGTGCAGGAGCCGGGCGGCGGTGCGTGCGGTGAACCGTCCGGCGAATGCGCGCACTTCGGTTTCCGGGTCGAGGTCCCTGAGGGCGCGGGCCGCGCAGGCCGCTTTCGGCTCGCCCGCGTCGGCGCTGCGGTACAGGATCTGGCGTTGCAGGTTGCCCAGCTCGACGACGTCGTCGTCGACGATGCCGAGCGTGCCGGTCCCGCAGGCGGCCAGGTAGAGCGCGATCGGTGAGCCGAGCCCTCCTGCTCCGATGAGCAGCACCCGGGCTGCGCGTAGCCTCCGCTGGCCGTCCTCGCCGATCCCGGGGATGCTGATGTGGCGGGCGTAGCGGTGCCGGGCGTCCTGGCCGATCCCGGCCGCGGGCCCGACGAGGGGCGGGAGCATGGTCGTCATCGGCGTGGTCCTCCGGGGTCGCGGCGGGGGTTGAGGTGCCGGGCGAGGAAGGCGAGGGCGGCGCGGTAGTAGCGCAGGCGGTTCTCCACGTGCCGCAGTCCGTGGCCTTCGTCGGCGAATCCGAGTACTTCGTGGTCGATGTCCCGTTCGGCGAGGGCCTGCCTGAGCAGGGCGATGTGCCCGGGTGGCACGCGCGGGTCGTGCTCGCCGTAGGCGAGGAGCACCGGCGTGTCCAGGTGGCCGGGGAGCCGGGCCGGGGAGACGGCGGCGAGGTAGGCGGCGTCGGCCTGCGGGTCGCCGATGCGCTCGATGAGCAGGGAGCGCAGCGGTGCCCAGTAGTCCGGGATCTGCTCGATGAGCAGGGCCAGGTCGGTGGGGGCCATCGCGGCGATGGCGCACCGGTACGGGAAGCCGCGGCGGCAGGCTGCGATGAGCGCCGCGTAGCCTCCGTAGGACGTGCCCATGATGGCGACCCGGCCTGCGTCGATGCGTCCCTGGCGGGCGAGGGAGATCACCGCGTCGTCGAGGTCGTCGGACATGGCCCGGCCCCATTGCCGGTTGCCTGCGGCCAGGTGCCCGGGGCCGAACCCGGCCGATCCGCGGAAGTTCACGCGGATCACGGCGTAGCCGCTGAGCGCGAGCGCGGTGGTTTCCGCGTCCCAGCCGGCCCGGTCGCGTTCCCAGGGCCCGCCGTGGACGAGGACCACCGCCGGCGGGGGCTGGGCCGGGAACGTGGCGGCGGGTCCGGCGACGGTGACGTATCCGGGCAGGGCGGCCTGGTCGCGGGCGGTGAATTCCTCGGCCGTGGTGCTCACCGGGGCCAGCGCGTCCCGCTCGGGCAGCTGCGGGCCGAAGTCGTGCAGGTGACCGGTGCGGCGGTCCCAGATGGCTGCGTGCGGTGAGCCGGTGCCCGGGTCGGCGTGCACGGCCCAGAGCCGGTCGGCCCGCTGGTCCCGGCGGTCGGCGTCCACGGTCGTGCCGGGGGGTAGCAGGCCCGCGGTCCGCAGGGCGGCCCGGAGCCGGCGCAGGTCGGTGGCGGCGGCAGCGTCCAGCGGCAGGTATCTGCTTGACCAGCGGCCGTATTCGAGGATCGTGGGGGCGCCGGTGGCGGGGTGGGTCCAGGCGCCGTGGAACTCGCTCCCGGGCGGGGAGGCGATGCTGCGGCCAGGCTGGGCCCCTGAGGGGAGAAGATGCAGCTCGGTGACGATGCTGGAGTCAGGTTCGCGTCCTTCCAGCAGCCAGAGCACATCGTGCCCGTCGCCCGGGACGAGGCCCAGGACGGCGGCGCAGGAGGCGCGGCGGGCCGGGATCCGCCATTCGAGCGCAGGGTGGGGGCCGGTGGCGCTGGTGCCGCTGAAGGCGTCCAGGCAGATCGTCACGGAGGCGTCGTCCCCGGCGCGGATCCCGCCGCGGATGGTTCCCTGCTGGTCGATGATCCAGGCGGCGTAGCCGGGGTTCTGGGCGATCAGGGTGGTCGCCCGGGTTGTGGTGTCGAGGGCGTAGACGTCGTGGAATGCCGGGTCGCGCAGGTTGAGTCCGATGAGGACGGTCTCCGGGTGCGCGGCCCGGTGGGCGAGCAGGCGGCATTGCGCGTCCTGCGGGGTGAGGGGGCGGCCGTCCTGCGGGTCCGGCGGGCAGCCGGGTCCCCGGGGGACGAGCGCGGCCCGGGTGTTCTCCCCGCCGGTGTCGTCCAGGAGCAGGAACACATGCTGGCCGTCGTGGAGGAACACGTATCCGCGCAGGTCAGGTCCGGCGTGGAGGATGCGCGGCTCGCCGTGGGGGGTGCCGTTTGCACTCAGGTCCCGGGCGTACAGGGCGATGGTGCCGCCGTGGCGCCCTACCCAGCCGCAGACGGCGCCGTCCGGGGAGATCGTCAGGGCGTCGTATTCGCGGTCGGCCATCACGGCGGTGAGGATCTGCCCGGGTGCTGCGCCTGTCACGGGCGTACCTCCTCCGGGGCGGCCTCGCCGGCGGGCGCGGCGGTGAGCGCGCGGACCCGTTTAAGGAGCCGGATCCCGGCGATGAGCACGCTCACCGTCCAGAAGGCGACGTGGGCGAGGAACACCCCGGTCAGGCCGAGGTCCAGGATCCGGGTGAGCGCCCATCCCAGCGGGAGGAACACCGCGTATTCGGCGATCAGGCTCGTGAACATCGGGGTGCGGGTGTCCTTCACGGCCCGCAGGGCCGCGGTGACCGGGACGTACAGTCCCATGAGGGGGATCTGGGCGAAGGCGAGCCACACCACGGGCGCGCACGCCTCCAGCACGCTCGGCGGCGTGAACAGGCCGATCAGGGGCAGGTAGGCGACTGAGCCGGCGGCGATGAGCACGGCCGCGATCGTGAGGGTGAGGGTCACGGTGTGCCGCAGGGTCCGCAGGAACCCGGGCAGGTCCCCGGCTCCGGCGGCGCGGGCCAGCATGGTGGTGGCTGCCGTGCCGACGCCGGTGAGCACGGTCCATACCAGGGAGCTCGTGGTGAGTTCCAGGATCCGGGAGGCGGCCAGGTGGGCGGGCGGCCCTTCGGAGAGCAGCCACGTGACGACTACCGCGGCCGCCGCGCTCGCGCCGAACAGGATCGCCTCGGGCCAGCCGAGGGCGAGCAGTTCCCTGAGGTCGTGGCCGCGCACCCGGAGGAGCGCGACCGCGCGGGGCGGGCGCACCCGGGTCGGCCCGGGCAGGCGGCGGACCGCGAACCAGAGCAGGACCAGCATGTTCGCTAGTGATCCGAGGACCGTGCCGATGGCGACGCCGAAGGGGCCGATGGCCAGGTTGAGGATGATGGCGGCGGTGACGTCGATGGCGGCGGCGCAGATCGCGGCGATGAGCAGCCCGCCGGGTTGCCCGAGTCCGGCGAGCCGTGCCCGCAGCGCGGCGCTGATGCCCGCGGCGGGCAGGGCGAGCACCGTGGAGGGCCGGTTGGCGCGGGCGGAGGGGGCGCGGATCGCCCGCCCGGCGAGGGCTGGTAGCAGGAATGACCCGGCGAGGGTGAGGAGCACGGCCGAGCAGGTGCCGCCCCACAGGCCCAGCCACAGTCCGGCGTCCCCGCTGCGGGCGGCGATGTCGCGGCGGCCGCGGCCCAGGGCGCGGGAGATGAGTACCTGGCTCGCCCCGACCAGGCCGGCCACGACCATGGCGGTGACGGTCTGGAGCGAGGATGCGGCCACTGCGGAGGAC
>CAMCQD010000033.1 GCA_945876925.1 uncultured Dermatophilus sp. | reverse complement strand
CCTCAGTGATCCGCATCCGGGTGGCGGCCGTGTCGTGCACGGCGGCGGCGGCCGCGCGGGCCCAGCGCTGCGGGTCCAGCGGGCCGGTCAGGGCGATCCGCTCGGCGCAGGCGAAGGCCGCCGGGTCGGCGAGGCGCTGCCCGGCGAACCAGAGGCCGAGCTGGGCCGGCGACAGCGGCAGCCGCCCGGGGACGGGGCCGTCCGCCTGCGGGCCGCCGGCGTTCATGCGCCGTCCCGCGCGGCCCGGTCGCGCAGTCCGGCCAGGTCGGTGCAGCGGCGGGCCAGCGTGACCGCCATGACGTCCACCTCGATGCCCATCCCGGACCAGTCCTCGATCAGCGCCATCCGGCGCATGGAGTCCAGCCCGAGCGCGGCCAGGTCGTCTTCGGGGCCGACCTGGCTGACGGGCAGCCCGATGAGGGCGGCGACCTCGGCCCGGACGGCGTCTACCGGTAGCTGGCCGGAGTTCAGGGCGGCGATGACATCCTGGGCGGTCAGGACCGCGCCGCACCGGGCGGCGACGTATTCCAGTGCGAGGCGGTGCTCGGCCGCGGTGAAGTCGGCGATCGCGTCGGCCACGAGGAAGGGCTGGCGGTCGGTCATGAACGCGTGCGCCACGGTCATGAGGCATCCGATGTGCGCGTACAGGCCGCAGACGATGATCTGGTCGCGGCCGTGGTCGTCCAGCCAGCTGCCGAGGTCGCTGCCGAGGAAGGCGTTGTACCGCCGCCGGTCGATGACGGCTTCCCCGCTGCGGGGTGCCAGCCGGGGATCGGGCGGCAGCGCCAGATCTGCCGCGTCGCGCGGGCCGGGACCCCAGAAGTCGGCGAGCAGCCCGCGTTCCTGCGGGGATTGGTCGCCGGGCTGGCGGGTGTGCGCCACCGGGATGCCGCGGCACCGGCAGGCGGCGGCCAGCCGGTCGACCCGGGCTACCAGGGCCTCCTTCAGTCCCGGGGCGACCGGTCGCAGGAAGTGGGGTTGCAGGTCGTGCAGCAGGAGGGCGCAGCGTGCGGGGTCTGGTTTCCAGGAGACGACCGGCTCGGGGAGTTCGGTGGCGGCCGGGAGCGGGTAGTCGATGGTGTCTGGGAGGCCCACAGGTGGTCCTTTCACATGGGGAACGAGGGGCCCGGCGGAGCCTGGGACCGCCCCGGGAGGGCGGGTGCGGCTGTGCGAGCCGGCCCGTGAGGCGGCGTTCCGGCCGCCCGGGAAACTCGCAGCACGGCGAGTTAGGTAGTGCTAACTTAGGTCTGCCTAACTCCAGTTTCAAGGGTGGAAATTCGGTCCCCGTCCTGCTATCCGGCAGGTTCCCGGCCCGGAGGCAAGTTCCTCCCCTGATCGGCTGCGTGTTCGAAAGGATGCGATGTCTCTCCTCATTCGCCGGTGCTCGTCCGTCATAGCCGCCATCTTCGTGCTGGTCCTCGCCACCAGCTGTTCCCCGTCCCCCGCAGGCGATACGGCGGCCGGATCGCCGTCCGCCAGCTTCCCGGGAGCCACCGCCGGGACCGCCGCGGAGCAGGAGACGTGGCCCCGCACCATCACGCACGCCAAGGGGCAGACGACGATCACCGCCAAGCCCAAGCGGATCGTGTCCACCTCGGTCTCCCTGACCGGCAACCTGCTGGCCCTCGACGCTCCGCTGGCCGGCACCATGGCCACCAAGCCGGACTCCGTCGGCGTGGACTCCCAGGGTTTCTTCTCCCAGTGGAGCAAGGTAGCCAGGGAACGCAACCTCAAGGCCCTCTACGAGGGCGAACTCGACCTGGAAGCGGTCACCGCGGCCAGCCCTGACCTCATCGTCGTGGCCGCGACCGGCGGCGACTCCGCAGCCGGCTCCTACGAGCAGCTCTCGCAGATCGCCCCGGTCGTCGTCGTCAACTACTCCGGCTCGGACTGGAAGCAGACCACCGCCGAGCTGGCCAGGGCCACCGGGCAGGAAGCGAAGTACGCCGAGCTGGTGAGCAAGTACGACGCCACCATCGCCGACCTGGGCAAGAAGACCGCTGCGCCCTCCGCCCCGGTGCACGCCATCGTCTTCGGCGGCGACGCCGACACTGCGTTCGCCCTGCCGTCCGGTCCGCACGCGCAGGTCATCACCGGGCTCGGATTCACCCTCGCCCCGGTGCCCTCCGGTGCCGACCACCAGTCCGACCCCAGCCGCAAGGACTTCGCCTTCATCGGCAAGGAAGCCTCGGTCGCGGCCCTGACCAGCCCGGATGTGCTGTTCATCGGGGATGACGCCGAGGTCGTCAAGCGGTTTAAGGGCACCACCGGGTTCTCCTCCACCAAGGCCGCCCAGAGCGGCAAGCTCGTCGCCCTGGGGGCCAGCACCTTCAAACTTGACCCCTACAGCGCGACCGACCTGGCCAGGGCCCTCGCCGCGGCCTACCCGCGCCGCTGAACCAGGAGATGGCCCCGCCCGTCCCGCCGGCCCCGGTGACTACCCGGCGCGCCTGCGCCCGGCTGATCACCGGGGCGGTGACGGCACTGATCGTGCTCGTCATCGTCTCGGTGTACGCCGGCAGCCACGACCTGACCCCGGATCAGGTGCTACGGGCGCTGGTGGCACCCGATCCCGGGTCACAGGCCGCCGTACTGGTCAGGCAGATCCGGGTGCCGCGCACCCTGCTGGCAGTGCTGTGCGGCGCCGCCCTGGGCGCAGCCGGGGCGGTCATGCAGGCGATGACCCGCAACCCGCTGGCCGAACCGGGCCTGCTCGGCATCAACGCGGGCGCGACCGCCGGCGCGGTGACCATGATGATCCTGCTCGGCGGGCGCGGCCACGGCAGCTTCCCGCTGATGGCGGCTGCCGGGGCCGGGGCGGCTACCGGGGCGCTCATCGTCCTCGGCCTGGGCTACGGCCGCAGCCGGCGCGGCCCGGATCCGGCCGATGGCCCCGATCCGGTCAGGCTCGTCCTCGCCGGGGCGGCCCTGTCCGCCGTGCTCGGGTCGTATACCTCACTGGCGCTGATCAACTGGCCCCAGGTGTTCACCACTTTCCGGCACTGGGGCTCTGGCTCGCTGCAGGGCGCCAGCTGGCCTGCGGTCGCGCCTACCGTGGCCGCGCTGGCGGCCGGGCTGGCGGGGGCGCTGGCATGCGCCCGCTCCCTGGACGCCCTTTCCTCAGGGGACGAGGCCGGGCGGGCACTGGGCGTCTCCGTCCGCAGCACCACGATCCTGGCGGTCGTCTCGGTGGCCTGCCTGGCCGGCGGGGCGACCGCGGCGATCGGCCCGGTCGCCTTCGCGGGGCTGGCGGCTCCGCTGGCGGTGCGCCAGTTCACCGGGCCGTCGCTGGTCCGGGGGCTGGTCCCGGCGGCGCTGGTCGCGGCGGTCATGGTGCTGGCCGCCGACATCATCGCCCGGCGCATCGTGGCCCCCCGGGAGCTGCCCGTGGCCGTGGTGGCGGCGCTCGTGGGGGCCCCGATCTTCCTCGCGGTCGTCCGGTCCGGGGCGGTGACCCGGCGATGACCCGCCCCGTCGCCGGCCCGCCCGGGCAGGCGACCGCCGCAGCAGAGGCCACCTCGCCGGAGCGGGAGAGCGCTGCCGGAACCGGCCGGGAGCCGCTGGCGCCGCCGGTCACCAGCGCCCGGGCAGCGGTGTGGCGCTGGCGGATCGGGCCGATCAGAGGACTGCTGCGCCCGCGGGTGCTCGCGGTGCTGACGGCGGCGCTGGCGGTAGTGGCCCTGGCCGCCGTGATCGCCCTGGGGCACGGCCCGAACGGGGCGGGCGTGGTGCAGCTACCGGCGCTGCTCGCCGACCCGGACGGCTCGGTGCAGGCCCGGGTCGCAGCCGGGATCCGGCTGCCGCGCATCGTCACCGCCATCGCGGTCGGGGCGCTGCTCGGCGCGGCCGGGGCGGTCACCCAGTCGCTCACGCGCAACGCGCTCGGCTCACCGGAGATCCTGGGCCTGACGGCAGGCTCCTCCACCGGGGCGGTGGCGGCGCTCATCCTGGGGGCCGATCCCCTGCTCGTGGGGGTGAGCGCCTGCCTGGGCGGGGCCGGCACGGCCGCGCTGGTGCTCGTCCTCGCCCGGCGGCACGGCACGCTCGATCCCTCCGCGCTCATCCTGTCCGGTATCGGAGCCGGGGCGCTGCTCCAGGGTGCCACCGCGGCGATGCTGGTCCGCGCCCACCCTGAGACCGCGCTGGTGGCCCAGATCTGGCTGGTCGGCTCCGTCAACGCCCGGACCTGGACCCATGCCGCGGTCGCCGCCGGGGCGCTGGCCGTCACGATTCCCTTGCTGCTGCTCGGGGTCCGTCACCTGGACGCGCTGGACGCCGGTGATGAGCACGCCCGCCAGCTCGGCGTCCGGGTGGATCAGGCCCGGGCCTGCATGGGCATCGTCGCCGTGCTCATGACCTCGGTGGCCGTCGCGGTCGCCGGACCGATCGGCTTCGTCTCCCTCATTGCCCCGCAGGTCGCCCGGCGGCTGCTCGGGCTTCCGGGAGCCTCGGTGGTCACCTCGGCCGCGATCGGCTCCGGGCTGCTCCTGGGCGGCGACGTGGCCGCCCTGGCGCTGCCGGTGGCCGGCTCCACCCCGGTCGGCGCGACCACGGGCGTGCTCGGGGGACTGTACCTGCTCGTCCTGCTCAGGAAAGGCGCCCGCCGGTGACCACCCAGCCCGGAACCCTCATCGCGCACGGAGTGCGCCTCGGCTACGGCGGGCATGTCGTGGCCGGGCACCTGGACCTGGCCGTGCCCGCCGGCGGGATGACCGCCGTAGTCGGCCCCAACGGATGCGGGAAGTCCACGCTGCTGCGCGCATTCGCGCGGCTCATCACGCCCATGCGCGGGCGGGTCACCCTCGGCGGGCGCGACCTGGCCCGGCTGCCCGCGCGGGAACTGGCCCGGCAGGTGGCCTTCCTGCCGCAGTCGCCGAGCGTGCCGCCGGGCATCCTGGTCGCGGATCTGGTCGCGCGCGGGCGGTTCCCGCATCAGGGGCTGCTGCGCCGCTGGAGTGCCCGGGATGACGCGGCGGTGGCGTACGCACTGGAAGTGACGGCGCTGACCGGGCTGGCCGGTCAGCGGGCCGACCAGCTCTCCGGGGGGCAGCGGCAGCGGGTGTGGCTGGCCGCGACCCTGGCCCAGGAGGCACCGGTGCTCTTGCTGGATGAGCCGACCACCTACCTCGACCTGGCGCATCAGGTGGAAGTGCTGGCCTTGTGCCGCCGCCTGCGGGACGAGGGCCGGACCATCGTCGCGGTGCTGCACGACCTCAATATGGCCGCCCGGTATGCCACTCACGTCGTGGCCATGCGCGCCGGGGCGATCGTGGCGCAGGGCCCCCCGGCGCAAGTGGTCACGGCATCCGTCGTGCAGGACGTGTTCGGCCTGGAGGCCGACATCCTCGCCGCGCCCGGTGACGGCTCACCGCTGGTGGTGCCGCGCTGACCGGCAGGTGCTGGCTGACCGGCCGCCCGCCCCGCCCTAGGCGATGCTGCGCAGGTAGCGGCCGAAATGGGGGACGGTGAAGGCGATCCGGCCCCGCTCGGCGGAGTAGATGAGGCCCTTCTTGAGCAGGCCGTCCCGGGCCGGGGAGAGGGACTGCGGCTTGCGCCCCAGCAGCCGGGCCACCTCCGCGGTCGGTACCGACTCGGATTCGTCCAGTTCCTCACCGGCGTCGAGCTTCTCGGCGGCCACCTCGGCCATCGCGCGCAGGTACTCGCGCTCACCGGGGGTGGCCCGCTCGAACCGGGAGCCGAAGAACCCGACCCCGAGTTCCTGCTCCGCCTCCGGGCCGGCCACGTCCACGTCGCGTGCGGTGATCGGGTTCTCGGGGGCGGCGTCCCAGGCCACTTTGCCGTACGCCTGGATGAAGTACGGGTACCCGCCGGTGGCGGCGTACATCGCCTCCAGGGCTTCCTCCGACCAGCTCGCGTCCTCCTCCTGCGCGGGCAGCTGCAGTGCCGCGTCGGCGGCCGCGCGGGGCAGCCGGTCGATCCGGTTGTAACGAAACAGCCTCTCGGAGTACGACTTGCTCGCCGACAGCACGGCCGGCAGGTGCGGCAGGCCCGCCCCGACCACCACGACCGGCAACCCGTTCTGGCTGATCTCGTGAAAAGCCGCGCACAGCGCCGAGACGTCCTCCGGGTGCAGGTCCTGCAGCTCGTCGATGAAGATGCCCACGCCCTTGCCCACGTCGGCGGCCAGCCCGCCTACGTCGGTGAGCAGCTCGACCAGGTCGATCTCGATGTCACCGGAGTCGGCCCGGCCGGTCAGCGCGGGCGCGGCGATGCCCGGCTGCCACTTGTCGCGCAGCTTGGCGCTGGCCGGGGCATCACGGAGCGCGAACGCCTTGATGACGCCGAGCACCTGGTCGACGTCGTCGGCCTGGGGGTGGCCCAGTTCCCGCACCGCCACGTGCAGCGCGGCGCTCATCGGGCGGCGGATGCGCTGGTCCGGGCGGGCCTCGAACTTGCCGGTGCCCCACCCGGCCCGCACCGCGGATGAGCGCAGCGCGTTGAGCAGTACGGTCTTGCCGACTCCCCGTAGCCCGGTGAGCACTATCGAGCGCTCCGGCCGCCCGCGGGCGATCCGTTCCAGCACGACGTCGAAGGTGCGCAGTTGCTCATCACGGCCAGCTAGCTCCGGGGGCCGCTGACCGGCTCCGGGCGCGTAGGGGTTGCGAATCGGATCCACGGCAGGACTCTATGCGGATCTCTAGTGAATTCCGCAGAGATCGGGGCGTGTCTCTGGCAGGCACTCGCGTGCCCGGGCCGGGACCGGCGCCCGGACCGTCAGCCAGGGCGCAGCTGGGCGGAATACCGGCGGGGCCGCGCCCTCACCGGGGGTGCCTCCCCGGCGGCGGATCACTCCACCGACGGAGCGCCGACTCCCGTGCCGGTGGTCATCGGGCGACCCGCCGCCTGCCAGGCCAGCATGCCCCCGGTGACGTTGACGGCGTCGATCCCCCGCGAGCGCAGCAGCTCCACGGCCCGCGCGGACCGGCCGCCGCTCCGGCAGATGACGTGCAGCGGGCGGGCGGGGGGAAGGTCGTCCAGCCGGTCCGCCAGCTCATGCAGTGATATGAGGATCGCCCGCGGCGCGTGCCCGCGGTCCCACTCGTCCCGCTCGCGGACGTCGAGCAGCGGCTCATTGTCCGGCAAGGTGCGATTCTCGGCTGCCGGCAGGCCGGCGGAAGGCGTGGTCATGGTGGCATTCTGCAACGCTTCAGGCCCCGGCGAGGGCAACTTGCGGGCAGGAGATCGCCCCGCACCCCGGGCCCGGCCGCGCCCGGGTCAGCTACGCAGGCGCGGGGTGACCATGTCCAGCTCGATGGCGCGCACGACGAGCTGGACGCGCGAGGTCACGCCCATCTTCGACATGGCGCTGGCGAGCCGGGCTTTGACCGTCGCCTGCGAGATGTGCAGGGCGGCGGCGATGCTGGCGTTGCTCAGGCCCTGCGCGAGCTGCTCGACCACGGCGAATTCGCGTTCGGTGAGCTGCTCGTCTAGGCCGGGCGCACTCGCCTTGACCGGGGCGGGGGACTGGCGGACCGCCTCCATGAGCGCTCCGGTCAGTGAGGGAGACAAGGCCGCCTTGCCCTCGTGCACCGCCCGGATGGCGCCGACCAGTTCATCGGGAGCGCTGTCTTTGACAATGTATCCGGCGGCGCCTGCGCGCAATGCCGGCACGATGACGTCGGAAGTGGCGAATGTCGTTACGGCGATCACCTTTACGTCCGGATAGCTCGCCGAGATGATCTCGGTCGCCTCGATGCCGTCCATGACGGGCATCTGCATGTCCATGAGGACGACATCGGGCTGCAATGCGGCGCACTGCCTTACCACAACTGCCCCATTGACTGCCTCACCCACAACCTCCATGTCGCCGGCGGACTCCACGAACAGGCGTAATGCAGACAGCATGAGCTGCTGGTCGTCGGCGATCAGCACACGGATGGCCATGGGGCACGCTCCCTGGTGGACACAGGCCCCTACATTAAGCCAATCGGTGCGCACCTGGACGTGCTGGCTGCGCACTGATGCCAGAACGCACGCCCGGCCCCGGGGCCCGGCATGGGGATGTCCGCCTGCGGGGCTACGGGCCGGCGCGGTGCCTGCTGAGCGGATTATGGAGAAGGAGTCAGGCATGTCCCCTCGACGTTCACGGCGCGCGCTGCGCGTGGCCGCTCTGTCCCTGCTGGTCCCGGCCCTGGGTGCACCTGTGGTGGATGCCTCGGCCGCAGAGCTGCGACCGGTACCGTCGCGCAGTGTAACCTACCTCCAGCATGATGAGGAGACCCCCGGTGCGGACGGGTTTCCCGGGGAGAATGAGATCACGCCCACGGGCGTTGGTTATTGGTGGTGCTGGTATTCAGGTGAATGTTAACTGCGACCTGGTAAACCGGGCTGAATCGCGATGAAGGCCAGCGCGAGTGCGTCCCGGGCCGTCAGCGGGAGATGAGAATTCCCCGCTGGGTGGCCTGGCTCATGGTGTCCTTCATCTGCCTTTCCGAGCTAGACGACCTGAGGACTTCGCTGACCGCGCCGGAAACGGCGCGCGGCCAGCCCCTGGAGGGGCTCATCCATGTGCTCGTCGTCGTCATGACGCTGCTGGGCATGATCAATGTGCACTGGATGGTCGTGCCCGGGATCGCGGCCCTGGCAGTGTCGATGTACATCGGCCTGGGCGTCACCGGTGCGATCGCCGCCTCAGTGACGTTGTTCGCGCTGGGCGCGGCCGGTCGCCCGCGGATCCATGCCATGTTCGCCGGTACCACGGTGGTCTGGTACGCCGGCATGGTCGGCATGGACCGCATCTACGGGGAATCGCTATGGGCGTTCGCGCTCCTGCTCATCCTGAGCGGGGCGCTGGGGGCGGTCATCGGGGACTTCCGGCGGCGGCACGACGCCGACCTGGCGTCCCTCGCCCGGGAGGCCGGGGAAGCGCGCGCCCGTGAACGGCGCCTGCTCGCCCGCGAGCTGCACGATGTCGTGGCCCATGAACTCACCATCATCACCATGCAGTCCCATGTCATGGAGACCGCCCGGGATCCGCAGGTCATCGAGGCCGCCCGCCAGTCAATCACCGCCACCTCGGCCAGCGCGCTCGGCGAACTCAAGCGATTACTCGCCGTGATGAACGACACCGCCGCCCTGGTGACCACTGAAGAAGGCACGGCCGCTGGCACCGGAACGGCCCTGAGCGCCACCGGGACGACTGCCGGCGATGGGTCCTCCGGCCGGGCCGGTGCCCGGGCGCGGCCGGAGGAACCGGCCGCGCCCCTGGCGCCCGTGGAGCGCGGACGCCAGCGCGCCGGCCGGACCTCCCCCGATGCCGGTCCAGCCGGCGCGGAGGAAACCGCCGGGGCACAGCCGCAGCCCGCCCCGGGCCAGCCCGCCGATGAGGGCGGGCTGGCAGCGCTTACCGGCCAGCTGGCGGCCCGGCTCGGCGCGGTCGGCTTCACCGTGCACCGCCATCTCGACCTGTCCGCCGGCGAGCCGCTGCCGCGCAGCGTTGAGTTCGCGGCCAGCCGCATCCTGCGGGAGGCCAGCACAGATGCGCTCAAGTACGGCGACCCCGCCATCCCGGTGGAGCTGACCGTCGAGGTGCGCGACGACTGGCTGGTTATCGAAGTCACCAACGGCCTGCCCCGGGAGGCCCGGGAGATCGTGTCCCAGACCGGTCATGGCCTCATCGGCCTGACCGAGCGGGTGCGGCTGCTCGGCGGTCATCTCGCGGTCACCTCGCAGGACGAACGCTGGCAGCTGCAGGTCAGGATCCCGCTCAGCGTCTCCGGGGCTAGGGCCGGAGATACCGGACGGGAATGAATTCCTGTGACACCGCACGCGGCGGCTGGCCAGCCGATGTCGTGGACCCCCCTGACAGGCCCGCGAACTCGTCCCGGCGCAGCCGACGCGATCTGAATCCCACGCTAACTGCGGACCTCAAGGCACCGGACTGG
>CAMCQD010000032.1 GCA_945876925.1 uncultured Dermatophilus sp. | reverse complement strand
CCAGTAGCTGTAGAACGTGGTACCCACTCCGATGAGCGCGAACACCCAGATGTAGCGGCCGTTCGCGACGACGGCGCCGACCGCGAGCAGGATCGCGAAGATGCCGCCGAACAGCGCCGCGGTCTTCAGCCCGTTGTGGTGCGAGTGCATATTCGCTGAACACTTTGATGAGCCCCTTCTGTTCCGCAGCAAAGGCCAGCGGTCCTCGTGCGGGCGGGGCTGTGCCGGGCCGGGCAGGATGCGGAATCCTGGGCGCGGCAGCGGCCCTGGTGCGGGCGGCTGTGCGCAACGTCCGGTCGCCGGGGTGTGGCTAGCGGAGGTTGCGCCGATGCCGCCAGGCCCGGTAGTAGCACCCGGATCATCTGCCGGCAGGGGCTTTGGATCAGGCCGGCCCCGGTGACCAGCACCCGTCATCATCAGGGCACGGGGAAGGTAACGGGCGGCTGCGGCGGAGGGGGCATGGATCGGTCGTGCCACGTGCATTAGCGTGAGGTCCGGCGCACCCTGCGCTGCACGCGCATCGCCGCGCTCCAGGGCATATCGCTAGCTGCGGGACGCGTCCGGACCCCATCCGTCGAATAACGCAACTTGCGTATTAGCATAATTTCGCGTGATAGTTCGGGGGGCGTCGATACGTCGGTATCCCAACCCGCACCAGACCCGAACCCGCCGGCCCGCCTCACCCACGGCGGCCGGGCAACCGATCCGGAGAGTTCAGTGAGTTCACGCCCGACCGCACCCCAGGTCGAACAACGCGACCGCGTCGTCATCCGATTCGCCGGAGACTCCGGCGACGGCATGCAGCTCACCGGGGACCGGTTCACCAACGAGACGGCACGGCTGGGCAACGACCTGTCCACCCTGCCGAACTACCCTGCCGAGATCCGCGCCCCCCAGGGCACCCTCCCGGGGGTGTCGAGCTACCAGCTGCACTTCGCCAGCCACGAGATCCTCACCCCCGGCGACGCCCCGGACGTGCTCGTCGCGATGAACCCGGCCGCCTTGAAGGCCAACCTGCCCGACGTACCGCCCGGCGGCACCCTCATCATCGACGCCGACGAGTTCAGCAAGCGCAACCTGAGCAAAGTCGGCTACGCCGTCAGCCCCCTGGAGGACGGCTCGCTGGAGGACTGGCAGACGCACGCGCTGCCGCTGACCTCGATCACGGTCGGAGCGCTCAAGGACTACGACCTGACCCGCAAGGAGAAGGAACGCGCGAAGAACATGGTCGCGCTCGGGCTGCGGTCCCCGCTGAACCCCCGGCCCCCGGCCGGCACCCGCCCCCACACCCACGCCAAAGACGCCAGGACGCCCGTCATCTGCGAAGCCAACCTCGCCGCCCTGCGGGCCGGGTACCACTACGGGGAGACCACCGAGACGTTCTCGGTGCGCTACGAGGTGGCCCCGGCGCCGCAGGTGCCCGGCACGTACCGCAACATCACCGGGAACCTGGCCACCGCCTACGGCCTGGCCCTGGGTGCCCACCGGGCCAGCATCCCGCTCGTGCTCGGCTCCTACCCGATCACCCCGGCCTCGGACATCCTGCACGTCCTCTCCGGGCTCAAACGCTTCGGGGTCACCACCGTGCAGGCCGAGGACGAGATCGCCGGGGCCGGCGTCGCGCTCGGGGCCTCGTACGGGGGACGGCTCGGGGTGACCTCCACCTCAGGCCCCGGGCTGTCGCTGAAGTCCGAGACCATCGGGCTGGCCGTCTCGGCCGAGCTGCCCCTGGTGGTGGTGGACGTGCAGCGCGGCGGCCCCTCCACCGGGCTGCCCACCAAGACCGAGCAGGCCGACCTGCTGCAGGCGCTGTACGGGCGCAACGGCGAATCCCCCGTGGCGGTCGTGGCCGCCCAGAGCCCCTCGGACTGCTTCGACGCCGCCATCGAGGCGGTCCGGATCGCGGTCGAATACCGCACCCCGGTCATCCTGCTGTCCGACGGCTACCTCGCCAACGGCTCCGAGCCGTGGCACATCCCGCAGATCGAGGACCTGCCAGCGATCCAGCCCGGCTTCGCCACCGAACCGAATGACACCGACGCGAAAGGTAATCCGCGCTTCCAGCCGTACCTGCGCGACCCGCAGACCCTGGCCCGCCCGTGGGCCATCCCCGGCACCCCGGGACTGGAGCACCGCATCGGCGGCATCGAGAAGGCCGACGTCACCGGCGCCATCTCCTACGACCCGGCCAACCACGAGCGGATGACCCGGCTGCGGGCGGAGAAGATCGAGCGGATCGCCGGCACCATCGGCGACCTGGAGGCGTACGACCCGTCCGGGCGGGCCGAGCTGCTCATCGTCGGCTGGGGCTCCACGTACGGCCCCATCCGGACGGCGGTTAACCGGCTGCACGACGAAGGCCTCGCCGTCGCCCACGCCCACCTGCGCCACCTGGCCCCGCTGCCGGCGAACACCGGTGAGGTGCTGCGCGCTTACCGCCGCGTGCTCGTCCCGGAGATGAACCTCGGCCAGCTCGCCCTCATCCTGCGCGGCCGCTACCTGGTCGATGCGCGCTCGTACAACGTGGTCAAGGGGCTGCCGTTCACCTCCGGCCATCTCATGGAGGTGTTCGCCGGGATGCTCGGCGAGATGGCCGCCGAACGCGACGCCGCCCGCAACGGTGACCCAGTCAGCTACGACGACCCGGAGGGGAAGAACCGATGAGCATCCACCGCCCCATGCCCAGCAGCGGGCTGCACGGAGTGCCCCGCCTGGCCGCCGGGGAGAACAAGGCGACCCGCAAGGACTACGCCAGCGACCAGGAGGTGCGCTGGTGCCCTGGCTGCGGCGACTACGCCATCCTCGCCGCCATGCAGTCATTCCTGCCCGAACTGGGCCTGCGCCGGGAGAACATCGCGTTCATCTCCGGGATCGGCTGCTCTTCCCGGTTCCCGTACTACCTGGACACCTACGGCTTCCACTCGATCCACGGGCGCGCCCCGGCCATCGCGACCGGGCTGGCCGTCGCCCGCGAGGATCTGTCCGTCTGGGTAGTCACCGGTGACGGCGATGCTCTCTCGATCGGCGGCAACCACCTCATCCACGCGCTGCGCCGCAACGTCAACCTGAACATCCTGCTGTTCAACAACCAGATCTACGGCCTCACCAAGGGCCAGTACTCGCCCACCTCCCGGCAGGGGCTGATCACCAAGTCCAGCCCGGTCGGCTCGCTGGACCGGCCATTCGACCCACTGCAGCTCGCGATCGGGGCCGGGGGCACCTTCGTGGCCCGCACCCTGGACAGCGACCGGGCGCACCTGACCGCCACCCTGCGCGCGGCCGCGCAGCACCGCGGCACCTCGTTCGTGGAGATCTACCAGAACTGCCCGATCTTCAACGACGGCGTGTTCGCCCCGGTCAAGGACAAGGACGAAGCCGCGATCCGCATCCTGCCGCTGCGCGACGGCACCCCGGTCACGTCCGCGGACGGCCACTTCGTCGTCATCCAGGACGGCACCGGCTACGACGTCATCGGGGCGCATGCCACCTCGGCCCCGGTCGTGGTGCACGACGCCGGCCTGGAAGACCCCGCGCACGCCTTCGCCCTGGCCGGCCTCACCGACTCCGGACTGCAGCACGTGCCGATGGGCGTGTTCCGGGCCGTTGACCGGCCCGCCTACGACGACCAGGTGCGCGGGCAGGTGGCCGCGGCCGTGGCCGATGCGGGCGGCCCGGCGGACGAGCACGACCTGGCCGCGCTACTGCGCGGGCGGGACGCCTGGCACGTCGAAGCCGGCTGAAGCACCCGCCGGACGGCATAGGTGAGCCCGGCACGAGACGAATCGTGCCGGGCTCACCTATGCCGCTGGAGTAGCCTGCCGGGTTGCCCCTCCGGTGCGCTCACCGGCCGGCACCGCCCGGGCTGACCGGCGAGCACGGCCTCCGCCGCCCGCGCCGGCTCACGCCCGGAACCGCAGGGGCGCGAACGGGTCAGGTGGCGACGAGCTTGGGCCCGGAGTCGCTCTGGGCGATCTTGAGGAGCCCGTCGAGCAGGATCTGGATCACCTGGTCTGTGGCCTCGTCATCCCGGTCGACCAGCCAGGCCAGGGTGACGCCGTCAGCGAGCGCGAGCACCATCCGGGCCAGCACCCGCATCGGCACCTCCGGCGTTCCCTGCAGCCCCAGGCCCTCGGTGAGGAAGCCCTCGATGACGTCAAGGTAGGTCTGGTAGAGCAGCCGGGCGGCCTCGCCGTCGCCGCGGATAGACCAGGCAGCCAGCTCGTAGCTGAGCAGCTGGCGCCCCGGCGCGTGGCGCGTTACGTCACAGAATGCCCGGAAGGCGTTCACCGCTAGCTCGCGGAAATCCAGACCCTGCGCCCGGCCCTCCTCGATCGCGGCGGCCACGGGCCCGAGGATGGGGGTCGCGAACGACTCGGCCACCCCGTTGAGGAGGGCCTCTTTGCTGTTGAAGCAGTAGTGCACGACGCCCAGGGAGACGTTGGCGCGGTCGGCGATGCGGCGAACCGATGCGGCCGCCAGACCTTCCTCGATGGCGAGGTCGATTGTCGCCTCTATCAGCTGCTCACGCCGCTGCTCAGCAGGAACACGGGACATAACGCTTACGATACGGCCCGCGGACCGGGCGACACCCCGCCGGTCGGCCTCCCTTACCGGGCCCATACCCAGCTGTTATAAAATGTAGATACAGCTTTGGCGGAATCCCGACAGAATTGGTCATCCGATCAGAGCGGTTGGCCCTCAGCAGACCCAGATACCCACCGGGGGCACACCGCAGGGCGCAACGAAACTGAAACATCAGACCGCCGAGTGACCTACGCTCAGCGAACGCGTACCACCGCGCTCCTGGCGAGTGCCTTCAGCGCGTCCGTCCCGGCGGACTCCCCCAGTGGCGCAAGCACCTCGCAAGCCTCATCGGCCACCTGCCTGGTCATCTCCTGGGCTCGCGCCAGCATAGGGTTCTGGCGGAGAAGCGACAGCGCCTCGGCATGCAAGCGGTCGTCCGTCAGGTCGGCATCCAGCAGCTCGATGAGGCGGGCATCGGACGGGTCCGCCTGAGCCCGCACGAGGATCACGGGCAGCGTATCGACACCTTCTCGCAGATCGGTGCCGGCCGCCTTGCCGGACTCGCTGACGTCACCGGTCACGTCCAGGATGTCGTCGGCGAGCTGGAACGCCATCCCGAGCGACTCACCGTAGCGGCGCAGCACCTCGACGGTGCCCGGAGCGGCCCCGCCGAACATGCCGCCGTACTGGGCCGCCGTGGCGATCAGCGACCCGGTCTTGTCGCGCAGCACCCCCAGGTAGTACTCCAGCCGGTCCTCGCCCGGCGGGCACGGGCGGGCATCGCGGATCTGCCCGGCGCACAACCGCACGAACGTCTGCGCCTGGATCCGGACCGCCTCGGCCCCCAGATCAGCCACGATCGCCGAGGCCTTGCCGAAGAGCAGGTCACCCACGAGGATCGCGGTCGTGTTCCCGAAGGCGAGGTTCGCGCTCAGCGCCCCGCGCCGGGTGGTCGCCTCGTCCATGACATCGTCGTGGTACAGCGACGCCAGGTGGGTCAGCTCCACCCCGGCCGCGGCGGCGACCACCTCATCACTGGCCGGGTACGCACCGCCCAGGTAGGAGCACAGCACGGTCAGCATCGGGCGGAACCGCTTACCTCCCGCCGCGAACAGGTGATTCGCGGCGGAGGCGATGAACTCCTCCTCGCCGGCCAGCTGCGCCTGGATGAATTCCTCGACGCGCGCGACATCCCGGCTCATCCGCTCCGCGAGCCCGGGGTCAACGCCGGGCAGGCCGGTGGCCCCGGTCTGCCCGGTCATCGCAGGAACAGCGAGGCGTCGTTGATCGCGCTCAGCGCCGGCCCGGGGAACAGCCCGAGAGCGAGCGTGGCGATCAGGCCGAGCGCGATGGCCGCCTGAGTCAGGCTCGACGGGAGGGCCACGACCACGTCCTCGTCCCCGGGGCCGGAGAAGAACATGAGCACGATGACGCGGAAATACACGAACGCGGTGACCGCGCTGCACAGCACGCCGATCACGGCCAGGGTGACCCCCGGGGTGCCCGCGTGCGCGATAGCCGCGCTGAAGGCCGCCACCTTGGCGGTGAACCCGGACGTGAGCGGGATGCCCGCGAAGGCCAGCAGCACCAGCGCCATCCCGCCGGCCACCACCGGGTGCTCCCTGCCCAGGCCAGCCCACTGGCGCAGCTCAGTAGCCTCGGAGCCCTGCGAGCGGACCACCGTCACCAGGCCGAAACCGGCGATGGTCGTCAGCGCGTAGGCACCCAGGTAGAAGATCACCCCTAAGACCCCGGCGCGGTCGAAGGCGATCAGCCCGACGAGGATGAACCCGGCGTGCGCGATCGAGGAATACGCCAGCATCCGCTTGATCTCGCTCTGAGTCACCGACAGCACCGACCCGGCGATCATCGTCAGGGCCGCGATCACCCACAGCACGACCTGGTACTCCCAGCGAGCGCCCTCGAACCCGACGTAGACGACGCGCAGCAGCGCACCGAAGGCCGCCATCTTCGTCACCGAGGCCATGAAACCGGTCACCGCAGTGGGGGCGCCCTGGTAGACATCCGGGGTCCACCACTGGAACGGCACCGCGCCGACCTTGAACAGCATCCCGGTGAGCACGAACAGGATGCCCAGCACGAGCAGCGGCCCCCGCCCGGACACCTGCGAGACCGCCGCGGCGATCTCGGCGATGCTGACCGTCCCGGCGAAACCGAACAGCAGCGCCGACCCGAACAGGAAGAACGCCGAGGCGAACGATCCGAGCAGGAAGTACTTCAGGCCGGCTTCCTGCGAGAGCAGCCGCCGGCGGCGGGCCATCGCCGTCATCACGTACAGCGGCAGGGACAGCGTCTCCAGCGCGACGAACATCGTCACCAGGTCACCGGCGATGACGAACAGCATCATGCCGCTCACGCAGAACAGCGCCAGCGGGTAGATCTCCGTGGACGAGCCCTTAGCCAGGGCCAGGCTCTCCTGCGGGGAGGTCGGCACGGTCGCCCCGCCGGGGGTGAACGCGTCGGCGATCCGGCCGCCGAACCGCTCAGTGGTGATGGCCAGCGCCAGCAGCGAGGCGAGCACGATGAGGACCTGGAGAATCCACCCCGGGCCGTCGACCACGACGGAGCCGCCGGCGGTGATCCCGGCCATGTCCCCCCGGTATGTGACGAGCATGATGAACGCCATGAGCAGCGCGACCACTAGGAGCACGACCTGCGCCTCGTGCCGGTTGCGGCGCGGCATGAACGCCTCCACGAGGATGCCGGCGAAGGCGGCGATGAGGACTACTCCGATCGGGGCCAGCGCGGCGAAATTGACATCCGAGGGTGCCAGCGGGCTGACGGCTGCGGGGATGACGTTCACTTCTCGCTCCCGTTCGACAGGGTCACGGCAGGAGCCGGGTCGCTGGCTCCGACGATCGACAGAGTGTGCGCCACCGATGGGTTGATCACGTCAAGAGCCACCTTCGGGAAGAAACCGAGCACGAGGAACAGCACGATGAGCGGGGCCACGACCCACTTCTCCCGCGCCGTCAGATCGGCCACGCCCGCCCGGTCATCCGGCTTGGGCCCGGTGAAGACGCGCTGGTAGAGGATGAGGATGTACACCGCGGCCAGGATGACCCCGGTCGCGGAGATGACCGCGGCCACCGGGTAGCGCTGGTACGTGCCCATCATCACGAGGAACTCGGAGATGAAGGAACCCAGTCCGGGCAGCGCGAGCGCGCTCAGCCCGGACACCAGGAACGTGCCCGCCAGGACCGGGGTGACCCGCTGCCAGCCGCCGTAGGCGTCCCAGTATTTGCTCCCCCCGCGGGTGATGAGCATGCCCGCGATGAGGAACAGCGCCGCGGTGGAGAAACCGTGGTTGACCATGTACAGCACCGAGCCGGCGCCGCCGATGCTGGTCAGCGCGAAGATGCCCAGCACGATGAAGCCGAAGTGGCTCACCGAGGTGTACGCGATCAGGCGCATCATGTCCTTCGAGCCGATCGCCAGCACGGCCCCGTAGATGATCGAGATGAGCGCCAGGACGATGATGACCGGGGTGGCCGCCTGGGAGGCGCCGGGGAACAGCTGCAGGCAGAACCGGATCATCCCGAAGGTGCCGACCTTGTCCAGCACGCCGACCAGCAGCACCGCGGTCGCCGGGCGGGCCTCGCCGGCCGCGTCCGGCAGCCAGGTGTGCACCGGCCACATCGGCGCCTTGATCGCGAAGGCGATGAAGAAACCGGCGAACATGAGCATCCCTGCGGTGCCGGGCAGGTCCAGCCCGGTCAGGCTGGACACCAGGAACCCGGTCTCGCCGCCGGGGCCCTGCGCCCACAGGGCGATCATCGCGACCAGCATGATCAGCCCGCCGGCCAGCGAGAAGAGCAGGAACTTCATCGCCGCAGCCCGGCGCTGCGGACCGCCGTAGGACCCGATGAGGAAGTACACCGGGATGAGCATGACCTCGAAGAATACGTAGAAGAGGAACACGTCCGTGGCCGCGAAGACGCCCACGATCATCGATTCGAGCACCAGCATCCAGGCGAAGTAGCGGTTCTCGCGCTGACCGCCTTCAGGGATGTCGTTCCACGCGGCCAGCAGGCACACCGGCACGAGGATGGCGCCCATGACGATGAGGGCCAGGGCCATGCCATCGACCCCGAGGGCGTAGCTGACCCCCCACTGCGGGATCCACGCATGCGTCTCAGCGAGCTGGAACTGCGCGGCGGAGGACGGATCGAACTGGAGCGCCGCGCCGGCCGCGACCGCGAGGGTCAGCAGGGACGTCCCGAAGGCGACCAGCTTGCCAGCGGGCGCGCCGCGCATGAGCACCAGGACGAGCGCACCGGCGAGAGGGATCAGTCCCAGGGTCGTCAGCCAGGGGAAGCCGGACATCACCACACCACCATCACTGCACCGAGAATGACGACGACGCCGAGCAGCATCATCAGGGCATAGGACCGGACGTATCCGTTCTGGAGCCGGGCCATCGCCGGGGACAGGCCGGCGATGCCGTGCCCCAGCTGGGTCGCGGCCCCGGCCACGGCGACCTCGTCCAGGGCGCTGGCACCCGCGACGATGGCGTTGCCGGGGATGACGAGCGCGCCGTCGTTAACCGCGTCCTGGTAGAAGTCGTTGCGGGCCAGCGCCACCAGCGGCGAGGCGGGCGGGGCCGTGGCGGGCACGGTGCTGCGCACGTACAGCTGCCAGGCCAGGGCCACGCCGATCGCGACCACGACGAGCGTCCCGCCGGTGATGACCGGCACCGGCAGCACCGGGTGGACGTCGCCGTGCCCGCCGACCACCGGCTCTAGCCAGTGCGTGAACCCGGTGAGGGTGAGCACGCCGCCCAGCCCGAGCGAGCCGAGCGCCAGCACGATCATCGGGAACGTCATGGTCGCCGGGGACTCGTGCGGCCGGTCACCTTCCAGCCAGCGCTTACGGCCGTGGAAGGTCATGAAGAACAACCGCGACATGTAAAACGCCGTCAGCCCCGCCACCAGCACGGTGATGGTGCCGAACACCCAGGGGCGCCAGCCGGTTCCGATGAACGCGGCCTCGATGATCTTGTCCTTGCTCCAGAAGCCGGACAGCAGCGGGAAGCCGATGATCGCCAGCCAGCCGCACAGGAAGGTCAGCCAGGTGGTCCGCATCGCCCCGGCCAGCGCCCCGAAGGTGCGCATGTCGACCCGGTCGTTCATGCCGTGCATCACCGACCCGGCTCCCAGGAACAGCCCGGCCTTGAAGAAGCCGTGGGTGATGAGGTGGAAGATCGCGAACGCGTAGCCCACCGGGCCCAGGCCGGCGGCCAGCATCATGTAGCCGATCTGGCTCATCGTCGAGGCGGCCAGGGCCTTCTTGATGTCGTCCTTGGCGCAGCCGATGATCGCGCCCATGGTCAGCGTGATCGCGCCGACGACGACCACGGCCAGCTGCGCGGCCGGGGCGGCGTTGTAGACCGGGCCGGAGCGGACCACGA
>CAMCQD010000031.1 GCA_945876925.1 uncultured Dermatophilus sp. | reverse complement strand
AGCCCGATGCTCACCAGGGCGGCAATGGCCACCACCCCGGCGACCGCCCGCGACACCGAAGCGGGCGCCACGACGATAGCGACGAACATCGCATACAGCAGCACGGAAGCGGCAGCCTGCACGGAAGCCGGCAGCACCTCCCCGGCCAGCACGCCGGCCAGGGTCCCGCCGGTCCACCCCGCGATGGGCAGCACCATGAGCCCGGCGTAATAGGAGAACCCGACGCGGGGCCGCCGCATGGCCAGGGCGAAGATCTCATCGGTGACGGCCAGGGCGATGACGAGGCGCCGCCACGTCGTCATACCCGGCGCGAGCCGCTGCGACAACGCCACTGACATGAGGACGTAGCGCAGGTTCACCAGCGCGACCGTCAGGCCGAGCTGCAGGAACGACCCGGTGGCCGCGAGCACGGCCAGGCCGCCGAACTGACCGGAGCTGCTCATATTGCTGGCGCTGACGGCTCCGGCCAGCCACGCGGGCACCCCGGCGAGCGCGCAATGGAGCCCGAACGCGACCGACACGCAGAAGTACCCGAGGGCGATCGGGACAGACTGCGAGACTCCGCATCCGAAGCCAGCGGGAACCTGGCCGGCTGAGTCGTGGTTACGGTGATTCACGCCTGGTCGCGCCACCAGATGCCCTGACTGGCGGGCAGGCCGGAGGCGGGCGCCTGAACCCGGAGGCGCTCCCCGGCCGGGAGGCGCCGCGGCAGGGCACGGTCCTGGCGCTCGCCGGGCCCGGACTGGGCTCCGGGGCCTTCGACGATGACGCGCTGACGTGGTCGCATGGCCCCATTCTCGCCTGATCCCGGCGTGGGCAGAGCAGGCCGGCCCGCGGGGCGGCGCGCTGACCCCGGGTGCGCCCGCGCAGGCCAGCTGGCGGCCGCCTTGCCTGAACGCGGATCGCTGCGGGCTGCCTCTACTCGAAGACGCAGGGGATGAGGCGGCCCCTGCGTCCGTCCGTCCCGCCGCATGGGGTGCGTGCCCCGGACGTAGCGACTCCAGCTAATCCCGTTTACGGCGTGCCCGCCCCATAACCAAGGTAAACGTGCCCGGACCGTCGAAGAAAGGAATAGCTGGAGTCGCTACGTCCGGGAGGTCTCCCCGTTCGCGGTGCCGTCACGCGCTCACGTGCGCGAGGCGCGCATCGCGCGGACGACCCGTGACGGGCGTTCCATCCGGGGCCGCGCCGGCTTCGAGCGCGGCGTACTCGGGGGACGCCGCCGGGTAAAGGGCGAGCCGGCCGCGGGCGCCGGCGTGCACGCCCCAGCCGTACCGCTTGCCGAGGTCGCTCGCGCGCAGGCAGGGACGCCCGGTGGAGTAGAACGCGGCCCGGGCGGCGGCACGGTCATCGTCGGGGATGCCCCGCCGGCCGGCCCGCACGGTGAAGATCACATCACCGGAGGTGTACCGGTAGGGGTTCTCGCGGATCATCTCGAACGTCGCGGAGGCGATAGCCGGCTTCCCGCCCCGCGGGTGCGGAGCCGGCACCTCCCCGGAGGCGCCGGATGCTATCGCGATGAACGTGTTGACGTAGTCGACCGATTCGAGTTTCATGCCCAGGCTTTACCGCCGGTGAGGCAGCACGGATGGTAAGGCCTGCCCCGGGAGCACCGCCCGCTCCTGGACGGGCTGCCCGCCCAGCCGGGTGGCTCCGGGTCCGGCCCGGCGGGCGGCACCTTCCAGACCGCCGGGCCGGGGGCCAGCCTCGCCGATGCGGCGGCGGGCGGGGCGGACACCCATCAGGCCCGGTGCGCGCGGGTACCACCCGCCCGCCGGGCAGGCGCGCGCTGGGGCCGGTTTCACCGGCACCCTTCGATATGACCGGCATCACCCGCACCCAGGTGCCGTCGCGCCCTCCGGAAGCCGCTTGACGCCCCAGCGGAACCGGGCTTTGTCGGTGGCCGGTGCTGGACTTGGCGCGGCAATGCTCCCGTGAATGCTCCGGCACGCGAAGTTCCACGGATTACGTTGCCCCAAGCCAGCTCCAGACCAGACCACAGGTGAACTCATGTCCGGACGCGATGAGGAGGACCCGAACCACTCCCACTGCCGCCCGCCACCCGGCCATCCGCTGCCGAACGCAATGGCGCCCCGCCCGCAGTGCCCGCGGCCACGCGTCGCCCTGCTATCGCGGCGCAGACCCCGCCGGGTGATCCGGGCCCCGGCGCCGGATGGACGGCCGGGCCGCTCGCAGCACCCGGACCCGCCGCGGCGCCCGGTGAAGGCAACGACCATCCGGCGTATCACGCACGTCCCGCCCTGCCAGCCGGCAGGCCATCCCCGCTTCAGCGCACACGAAAGGAAATGACATGCCCGGGCCGGTTTTCATTACCGCCCTGATCACTGTTCCGCTACTCGCAGGCCTGGTTACTGGCCACGGCGGCATCGCCGCCGGTGCCTTATTGCTGGTAATAGCAGCCAACCCCATCATCTGGAGGATACGCAAGGATCGCTACTTTTCCTCTGAGGAGTTCCGCGAGTTACGCTCCGAGGCGGCCTTAGTGGTCGCCGAGCATAACGACGTCGCCGCCTATGTCTCAGAGATCCGGAGCCAGGGAACCTTCGAGCTGGGCGCGTCCGCTAGCGGCCAGCACGCACATCTGGCCATGTCGGTAAACACCTCCAGGTGGAACTATCGCCGCGACCGCAATGTAGCCGAGTATGCCCCGAATATTCATAACGCCTCCTTGCAGGTGGTGCGCAACGCAGCCCGGGACCCGCTCAGATATCTGATGAAGTACTTTTCCATCAAGGCTGACAAAGAGACTCTCGCAAAGGTTCAGCGGCTTGCTGACGATGTGACGCGGCTCCAGGCGGCGGTTGACAACATCGAGCAGCGCGAGCGGGATATCGCGGCGAAGATCAACCCGCCGTCTTTCATCCTGGAACGTTACGCTGCGGAGTTCTGGGATCAGATCGGGGTTCACCTGCCACCGGTCACCGTCCCGTACCCGCGGTACAAGTTCCGGTACGTCTCCGCCGGAGGCAACAGCAGCCAGGAGACGTCCATCGAGCTGGACGCCAGGCGCCTGGAGGCCCTTTCTGAGCTGCTCGCCAGTAAGATCCGCTGGGCGAAGTCCGCCGCCGGTCAGCGCGCGCTGATGACCGCGAAACTACGCACTCAGATCAAGGAACGCGACCGGTACGCGTGCCGCTACTGCGGTGTCTCGGTCGCGGACGAACCGCACCTGCTGCTCGAGGTCGACCATATCGTCCCCGTCTCCAGGGGCGGGCTCAGCACCCCCGACAACCTGCAGACCCTGTGCTGGCGGTGCAACCGCGCGAAGGGGAGCAAGATGACCGGCGGCCCCCCGCACGACGGGTACCCCTCGGCCACCCCGGCATAGCACGGCCGCTGGCGCAGGGACCGGGCGGATCCGTGGCCCCGCCCGGTCCCTGCCCGCGGACCCCGCGCCGGCGAACCGGGCACCGCGACCAGCCGCGCCTGCAGGCCCGCCAGCTGAACCCCAGCCCGCCCGCCACCTGCCCTTACTTGCGCTACCCCCGCGCCCGCCCGGAGGACCGCTGCCCCGGCCGGAGCCCGGGCGCAGCAGCCCCAGCACCATTCCCGGCCCCGCGCTGAAGCTGACCTCATCGAGTACGCGACGGCCGCCGTAGGTTTTCACCAGGGCTTCCGCCGAGATCATCGGGTTCTCGCCGCCCGTGCCGCCACCGTGAGCCGGAGGCGGGAAAAGGCGCAAGCGGTGAGGACTTCCCGTGCCCTGAATCCGCTGGACGATCCCGCGTCCAGCCGCCCGGCGGGGACTTCCCGGGCGGGAGGCTCCCGGGAGATCCCATCGCCACCGGACGTCCCGGGCGGGGTTCCCGGGAGGCCTCGTCGCCATTCCGGCACCCGGGGTGGCAGGCTCCCGGCCGGTCAGGCTGGCCTGCGGCGGGTGCGGGACCTGCGCGGCGGCGGGGGCGGGAGCGCATCCGCGGTGGCGGCGAAGAACCCGGCGACGCGGCCGGGGTCGTCGCGTACCGCGCCGGCTGGCAGCAGCCAGGAATCCCGCGCCCCCGGGTACGCGGGGGCCAGCTCGGCATATCCGGCCATGATTCCCTCTGCCGGGCTCCGTTTGACGAATATCCGGCCGTCATTGACCAGCCCTGCCGGTTTCCCGTCGATATACACGCAGTAACCGCCGAACATAGACCGGGCGGTCGCATTCAGCGGCAGCAGGCAATCGATGAGATCCGCAGCAGCCTCGCGGGTTGATTCGTCCATCTGTCACGCACTGCCCGGGACGAGCACCTCGAGGGTATTTCCGCCAGGCTCGCGGACGTGGGAACGCCGCCTGGCGGGAAAGCTGGATAGCCGGGTAATGCTCTTCACGGCAGTCATCGTAACGGAGGCGATCGCACCGGTAAGGCCAGCGGTTCCGATGACGAGCGAGGGCACCGGCCCGTCCCGGCCTCATGCTGCCGGGCTCCGCAGGTGAACCCGGCCGCGCGGCCGCCCTGGCACGGGCCCGGACCTGTGATTCCCGGCCGGATCCGCGCCCGGGGAACCAAACCGGCCCGCACGCGGACGCGCCCGGTACGCCGGTCATCCTCCCCTCGGGTATCCGCTCCCCTTCCCGCCCGGCCTGCGGCACCAGCGCCCGGGACTCACCGCCGCCTGCGGCCGCCCGCTACTCCCGCTCCCCCGCTACCCCGGAGATCGAGCGGAATGAATAGCCCCTAAGCAGCAGGAAGAGCACCCCCGGAACGCACCGGCAAAGGCTAGTCAAAGCTAACAGGACTTCCGCGCAGAGAATGATGCAAGCGCCCGAAAAACGCAACCCGGGCAGGATTTATCAGCAAAGCCATACCTATGCGCGCCGCGGTTTTCCTGAATCCACAGTCCTCACATACGTAGCCCATAGGCTCGATCCGTACGCTGCCGGCATGACCTCCTCCTCTCGTTATTCGCGAGTGTCCCGCCGTGCATTCCTCGGCGGCGCCGCCTCCCTGACCGCCCTGACCGGCCTCGCTGCCTGCGGCCAGGACGACGCCCTGACCTCTTCCTCGCAGGGCAGTGCCGCTGACGCCTCCGGGCAGGCCGGCGGCACTGCCACGGCGGCGTCCGGCACCGGCCTGCCTGCCTCTGCGGCACTGACCGTCGACTTCACCGTCACCGCGAGCACGACCGGCGGGAAGCACGGCGTGCGGAACCCCTACATCGCCGTCTGGGTCGAGACCCCGGACGAGGAGTACGTGCAGACAATCTCCATGTGGCATCTGACCGGCAAGGAAGACAAGTGGCTCTCCGATCTCAAGGCCTGGTATGAGGCCAGCGGCGGAAGCACGACCAACTCGGGCGCGACCCGGGCGGCCGGCTCGTACACCGTGAAATGGGATCTCAAGGACGCCAAGGGAGCCGCCGTTCCCGCGGGCGAGTACGTCCTGTACCTCGAAGGCGTCCGGGAGGAAGGTGCCTACGAGCTGCTGAAGAGCACGATCACCCTGGGCTCCTCCGCCGCGAAGGGCACCTTCACCCCCGAGAACGACATCACCGCGGCCTCGTGGTCGTACACGGTCTGAGGACTGCGATGACCAGCACCGGGACCGCGGCCACCGCCCGCGCGCAGGACCGCCGGCCGGCTCGCCGCAGCGCCAGGCCCGCCACGAAGAAGACGCTGTCGGTGTGGTCGCGCCGCCTGCACTCGTGGACCTCCATGCTGTGCATGCTGCTCATCCTGTTCTTCGCGGTGAGCGGGTTCTTCCTCAACCACCCCGAATGGACCGGTGAGGGAACCACGACGACGGCCACCGGCATCCTGCCCGCCGAGTACCTCAGCGGCCAGGCCGACTACCTCGGCATCAGCGAGTACCTGCGCAGCAGCGAAGGTGTCACCGGCACCGCCGGGGACCACGGCGTCACCGGTACCGAGGGCCGGATCGCCTGGGCCAGCCCCGGCTCATCGGCCGCGGTCACGTTCGATACCAGCAGCGGCGCCTACACGCTCACGAAGACGAGCTACGGCATCCTCGGCTGGCTGGGCGATCTGCACACCGGCCACAACACCTCCGATGCCTGGAGCTGGGTGACGGACGCGGCCGCCATCCTGCTCGCCTTCGTCGCCCTGAGCGGGCTGGCCTTGCAGCTGGTCATCCAGCGCCGGCGACGCCAGGCGCTCATCCTGCTCGCGATCGGTTCCGTCATCACCGCCATCATCATGGCGATTCATTAACTCCCCCGGGCCGGCCAGGGTGTCAGCGCACGAGGTCGCCCCACCCGGCTGAGGACCGGGTGCTCCCGTCCTGGCCGACGCTGAGCCATTCGACCCCGGGCGGCACCGGCATGCCGGGCCCGCCGACGCCGAGCACGGTCGCGATGACGTCGGCGGTCATGCAGTCCCCGGCGACCACGGAGATCGACGCGCACGAGTCCTGCGGCGTCCCGGTGCGCGGGTCGAGCACGTGCGAATACCAGCGCGCACCGATCCGGAAACCCCGCCGGGCCGAGCCCGAGGTGGCCAGCGCCCGGTCCGCCAGGGCCAGGCGGCACAGCGGGGGCGCGTTGTCCCAGGGCGTGGCCGGGTTCTCGATGGCAGCGATCTGCTCCCCCTCGCCGCGGTGGCGCAGATCCCCGCCCAGGTTCACTACCAGCGCGGTCGCGAGCCCGGTGGCCCAGCCCGCCTCCAGCGCCCGGTCGACGATGTACCCCTTGGCCAGCGCGTTGAGGTCAACCCCGGTGCAGTCCCCGGTCCGGGTCACGCGGCCGTCGTCCACCCGGAACGGAAGCGGCCCCGCGGCCGGCGGGTCACCGTCGATCCGGCCGCGTTCCCGGGCGTCCAGCCACCATCGGGTCACCGGCCAGGTCGCCGGGTGGAAGGCGCCGCCGCTGCGCTCATGCCAGTCCTGTGCCCGGGCGAGCACGAAGGTCAGTTCCGCGCCCGGCCCTGGCACCTCACCCCGGGCCCACCGGGACAGCTCGGAATCGGCCCGGTACGTGGAGAAGACCGCGTCCAGGCGCGCGATCTCGGCGCATACGACCTGATATACCCGCTGCGCGCCCGCTTCGGGGGCACCGGCCCGCACGTGCAGGAGGGTGCCGAGCACGTTGTCGCTCACTGCGCTCCACATGGCTTAAGAGCCTAGGCCAGCGGCGGGGACATCCCATCCGGGAGGAGCGCGCTGCCCGCCACTCGGCAGATGCTGCCAGGTCAGACCCGGGTCCACTAACCTGCGCACAGCGGCCGGCGGCCACGCCCGGCCAGAACCCGTACCCTCACCGACCCGAGGAGTCCACCGTGGTCACCCCTGCCCTGCCCCGCATCGGGCTGCTGGCGAAGATCGTCATCGCGATCGTGCTCGGCAGCCTGGCGGGTCTCGTCTTCCCCGAATGGCTGGCCCGGATCTTCGCCACCTTCAACGCGATCTTCAGTCAGTACCTGCAGTTCATCATCCCGCTGATCATCATCGGCCTGGTCACTCCCGCGATCGCCGAACTGGGCCGCGGGGCGGGCCGGTGGCTGGGCATCACCGCCGGGATCGCCTACTGCTCCACCATCATCGCCGGGGTGACGGCCTTCGTCACGGCGGCCCTGGTCTTCCCGGTGATCCTCGAAGCCGGCAGCGTCACCAAGCTGGACAACCCCGAGGACCACTTCCTGTCCTCGTACTTCACCATCGAGATCCCGCCGGTGTTCGGCGTGATGACCGCGCTGGTCCTCTCGTTCGCCATCGGCGTCGCGCTGACCGCGATCAAGGGCCGCACCATGTTCAACGCCTTCGCCGACCTGCGCGACGCGGTGAACTGGCTCATCCGGCACACGCTCATCCCGCTGCTGCCGACCTACATCTTCGGCATGTTCCTGCTGCTGACGATGAACGGCCAGATCGGCACCGTCATCTCCACCTTCGCCCGGGTCATCCTCGTGGCGTTCGTGCTGACCCTGGTCATCCTGCTCGTGCAGTGGGGCATCGCCGGGGCCGCGGTGCGCCGTAACCCGCTGACGATGCTACGGACCATGGCCCCGGCCTACGCCACCGCCCTGGGCACGAGTTCCTCGGCGGCGACCATCCCGGTGACGCTGCAATGCACGCGCAAAGCCGGCGTGCCCGACGCCATCGCCTCGTTCGTGGTGCCGCTGTGCGCGACCATCCACCTGTCCGGTTCGACGATCAAGATCGTCACGTTCTCGCTGGCGATCATGACCATCACCGGCATGCCGGTGAGCGCGGGCAGCTACCTGGGCTTCATCCTGCTGCTGGGGATCACGATGGTGGCCGCGCCCGGCGTGCCCGGCGGGGCGATCATGGCGGCGCTGGGCCTGCTGGGCTCCTCGCTGGGTTTCGACTCCACCGCCCAGGGCCTCATGATCGCCATGTACATCGCCGTCGACTCGTTCGGGACCGCGTGCAACGTCACCGGTGACGGTGCCATCGCCTGCATGATCGAGCGGCTTTCCCGGGGCCGGATCGGCCAGGGGGACGCCGGGTCCGCCCAGGTCCAGGCCGCCCAGGCGGGTGCCTGAACGTCCCGGTGACCCGCTAGGCGGCTACGGCCGGCCAGGCTGCCAGCGGCGGGAGTCCCCTCCCCGGGGGCTCCCGCCGCTGCCTGCCGTGAGGCACCCGCCGCGCCCCGCCGGACCCGGCAGGGGTTGGTCAGCGGATGTCGCGCAGGCGCAGGACCGTGGCCGCGGCGAGCACGAACGCCACCGCCCAGGCCAGGCTCACGGCCGCCACCTGGCCGGCTTGCGCCCAGGTGAGCGGTGTCGCGCTGGTGAGCGCGCCCAGCTTGCCCAGCACGAGGGGCACCGTCGAGTACGGCATCGCGTAGGCGAGTGCCTCATTGCCGGCCAGGAGCGTGCCGAATCCGGCGATGGCGGCCAGGAGGGCCAGCACGACCGGTAGCGCGAATGACCGGATCACCATCGACGCCAGCGACTGCACCGAGGCGATGGCGATGGCGGGCAGCGTCGTCAGCCCCAGGATGATCACCACCTGGGCAGGCAGTCCCGGGGGCAGCCCGGCCGCGAGCACGCCCGCCACCTGGCCGAAGGCGACGAGGGTCACCTGCATCGCGACGATGAGCAGCGCCAGCGCGGCGAGTTTCGCCCCGGCGATCCGCACCCGGGAGACCGGGGCGGCCAGGAGCCGGGGCCAGTTGCCGCGATGCTCCATCCGCCACAGGGTCGCGGCGAGGACCGCGGTCCCGCACGTGAGGTAGAGCATGCCGTAGAACAGAGTCACCTGCGACCAGTACGTCTCCCAGGTGCGCGGGAGCTGATCGGCGTTCATCACGACGTTGACAGTGCCGGTGATGACCGCGAGCAGCGGCAGCACGACTACGAGGATCCACGCCGACGAGCGGCGCAGTTTAAGCAGTTCAGCCACGATGACGTTCATGGTCAGATCTCCTGCCGGCTGAGGCGGGCGTAACCGCAGGCGATGACGGCTGCGAGGAGGGTGAGCAGGCCGGCCAGCCAGCCCCACGGCACCGCTACGGCCTCGTACCCGCCGCCGGTCATGCGGTACGGGGAGGCGAGCGCGTAGTACCCCCACGGGATGAGGCGGACCAGCCAGCCGGGCATGAGGAGGCTGAATCCGCCGGCGAAGGCGCCGAGCACTCCCGCTCCGAGCCCGGCGAGCTGGTTGCTGGTGCTCGCGGCGAGTAGCAGGTGCCCGGCCAGCAGCACCGTCGTGATGACGGCGCAGGTCAGCCCGAACAGGGCCCACTGGCCTGGCGCGGGCAGGGAGTTTGCTCCGGCGATCCGGGAGGCGGCCACGAGCGCGGCCAGCTGCGCGGCGGTCCACGCGACGATCAGGGGTGCCAGCGCGATGAGCTTGACCAGGCACAGCTTGCCCTTGCGCTGCCCGGAGACCGCGGCTGCGGTCCAGCCGTTGCCGAGGTGCTCGATCTCGGCGACCCGGCTGGCGAGCGTGGCGACCACGATCGGCGCGACCAGGGCGGTGACGAGCAGCGCGGACATGAGCATGCCCGGCCAGTGCTGGGTCTGCGGCAGGTTGATCTTCGCCCGGTAGCTGGCGCTGAACAGGGTCATCGCCGAGAGCAGCACCACGGCGGCGCCTCCGCCGAGGAGCAGCGCCCCCACTCTGAGGCGGCGCATCTTGGCGTATTCCACGGCTAGCTGGGCGCGCAGCCCGCCCG
>CAMCQD010000030.1 GCA_945876925.1 uncultured Dermatophilus sp. | reverse complement strand
GCCTTCCATTTAAAACATGTTTTCACAAATGATGTATTTCAAGTGTAATCTGGTCCCGCTGGCGCCGTCCGGCAAATCTCAGAACTGGCAGCAGCGAATGCGCCCGGCGCGGGCAGGGCCACCCCGGCAGGGCCGCCTCAGCGAGGCTGCCCCCGGGCGCGGGTCAGGCCCCGTCGCGGGCGCGGGTGAGCACCCAGGCGGCGGCGTTGCCCGGCAGCGCCCCGCCGGCCAGGGGAGCGCTGGCGATGAGCACCTCACCGGCGGGCAGCCGCACCGCACCGGTGCCGGTGTTGAGGACGAGCAGCACCTCGCCTCCGGGGCAGGAGCTGGTGAACGCCACCACGTCGGCGCCGCCGGGCGTCCCGGACAAGGTCAGCTCGCCCTCGCCCAGCCGCAGCCGCCGGCGCAGGCGCAGCAGCGCGCGGTACAGCTCCAGCGTCGAGCCCGGACGGCCGGCCTGCTGATCCACGGCCAGCGGCCCGTACTCCGGCGGCTGGGGCAGCCAGCTCGCCCCGGTGGGGCTGAACCCGAACGCGGGGGCATCCGCAGCCCAGGGCATCGGCACCCGGCAGCCGTCCCGGCCCCGGTCCGTGCCGCCGGAACGGAACCAGGCCGGGTCCTGGCGCACCTCGTCGGGCAGCAGGGTCGCCTCGGGCAGGCCCAGCTCCTCGCCCTGGTACAGGTAGGCCGCTCCGGGCAGGCCGAGCATGAGGGTGGTGGCCGCGCGGGCCCGGGCCAGGCCCAGGGCCGCGTCCGGCTGCGGGTCACCGGCGCCGATGCCTGCGGGGCGGCGCTCCCGGGCGGCCAGCCCGAGCCGGGAGGCGTGCCGGATGACGTCATGGTTGGACAGCACCCACGTGGTCATGCCCCCGGCGGCGGCATTGGCGGCTAGCGAGCGCTCGATGACCTCGCGCAGCCCGGTCGCGTCCCAGGGCGTGGTCAGGTAGCTGAAGCCGAAGCCGTGGTGCATCTCGTCGGGGCGTACGTACCGGGCGGCCCGCTCCAGCGGCTCGACCCACGCCTCGGCGACGAGGATCCGGTCGCTGCCCGGGTCCCCGGCGACGCGGTACTCCTCCAGCAGCCGCCGCCAGGACCGGTAGATCTCGTGCACGCCGTCCTGGTCCCACATCGGGGACCCGCCCTGTTCCAGCGCGCCGGGATCGCCCGGGTCGCCGGTCGCATCAGGCAACCCGGGCGCCTTGACCAGGCCGTGCGCCACGTCGACCCGGAAGCCATCCGTCCCGCGGTCGCACCAGAACCGCAGGATGTCCTCGAACTCGGCCCGCACCTGCGGGTTCTCCCAGTTCAGGTCGGGCTGGGCGGAGTCGAACAGGTGCAGGTACCACCAGCCCGGCTCCACCTGGGTCCAGGCCGGCCCGTGGAAGACCGAGCGCCAGTTGTTCGGCGGCTGGGCACCGCCGGGGCCGCGGCCGCGCCGGAACACGTACCGCTCCCGCTCCGGCGAGCCGGGCCCGGCCGCCAGCGCCGCCCGGAACCACGGATGCTGGGCCGAGGTGTGGTTGGGCACCAGGTCGATGATCACCTTCAGGCCCAGCTCCCGGGCGCGGGCCAGGAGCGCACCGGCGTCGGCGAGGGTGCCGAACACCGGGTCCACGTCGCGGTAGCTGGCGACGTCATACCCGGCGTCGGCCATCGGCGAGGGGTAGAACGGCGACAGCCAGACCGCGTCGGCGCCCAGGTCGCGCACGTGCTCCAGCCGGGCGGTGATGCCGGGCAGATCGCCCATCCCGTCCCCGTCGGAGTCGGCGAAACTGCGCGGGTAGATCTGGTACACCACGGCGGTGCGCCACCACGGGACGGGCATGCCGTCACCGGCGGCGGGGGAGTGCTGGCGGGCGGGTGCGGCCGGGGAATCAGGCATACAGGTCACGGGTCACCAGTGTGCGGGCAGGGGCGGGCATCGTCACGGCGCCGGTCAGTTCGCCGCCGTGCCGGGGTTGGCCGGCTTGGTGCCGCTGACCGCCGTGGTGGTCCATTGCGCCGGCTGCATCACCAGGGGTCCCTTGACCCCGGCGGCGGCCAGGGCCTTCAGGCCGCGCTTGCGGATCTCGCGCATGACGCCCCACTGCTGGTCGGTGACGCACTTGGCGAAGATGCGGATGGTCATCGTGCCCGCCTCCAGCGACTCGACCCCGGCGACGACCGGCTCCTCCAGCAGCGGCCGGCGCAGCGCCGGGTCGGCGTACATGTCGGCCACGACGCCCTTGAGGATGTCGATCACCCGGGTGGGGTTCTCCTCGATGGACACCGGGATGTCGATCGTGCCGGTCTGGTAGCCCTGGGTGCGGTTGGCGATCCGGATGATTTCCCCGTTGCGGACATACCAGACCACCCCGCTGGAGTCGCGCAGCCGGGTCACCCGCAAGGTGACTTCCTCGACGGTCCCGATTGCGTCGCCGGTGTCGATGATGTCGCCCACGCCGTACTGGTCCTCGAACATCATGAACAGCCCGGACAGGAAGTCCTTGACGACGCTCTGCGCGCCGAAGGCGATTGCGACGCCGCCGATCCCCGCCGAGGTGATCACCGGCATCATGTTGATGCCGATCCGCTGGCCGATCATGAGGATCGCGGTGGCCCACACGATGACGCTGGCGATGCTGCGCAGCATCGAGCCCAGGGTGTTCAGCCGCTGTCCCTGCCGGTCCGTGTTGACCAGCCCCGATTCCCCGAGCGCGCGGGCGGCCTTGCGGGCCTGGCGGCGCATGAGCGGCAGCTGGCTGGTAGGCATCGGGTCAACCACTCCGATTGCGCCGGAATCGCCCGTGTGGCGCCGGAACTGGGCACCGCGGATGAGGCCGTTGATGGCCCGGTGCAGCAGCCACCGGGTTAGCCAGGCGCCGGCGGCGATGAGGAGGATCGCCAGCGGCATGTCGAGGAACCACGTGACGAAACCGCTCCAGGAGATCGCGCCGGGGGAGATCGCGGGCAAGGTGACCGGGGTCGCGCTGCCGGTGCTCGGGGAGGCGGACGCGATCAGGGAGGCGTGCATGAGCTCATTGTCTCCCCGGGTCTCCCCGGGGAGGGCAGGGGAGTGGGCGGCTCCGCCTGCGCAAGTGGTCCCGGTCACGAATGAGGCCCCGTGGCCGGGCGCCCGCACCGCGCGCCCGGCCGGGCGGAAGCGGCCCGGGCGCAACGGGAAGCCCGCGAATCCCGAGGGTCGGTCAGGTGGGCTCCCGGCGGAACCGCGCGCACGTGCCGGGGCATAGGATCGGGGCACTCACCTCGCCACGCCGACGTCGAAAGGCCTCGATCGTTGTCCCCGTACGAGCAGCCATCCACTGTCCTGGCCGATCTCGCGCGTGCCTACGGCATCGCCACCGAGTACTGGGACTGGCGGGGTGAGCATGTCGTCGTCTCGGCCGCCACGATCAGGTCCGTCCTGGCCGCGTTCGACGTCGACGCCCGGGACGATGCCGCCGCCGCGCAGGCCCTGCACGATGCCGGGCTGCGGCCCTGGCGCCGGATGCTCCCGCCGTTCACCCTGCTGCGCGAGGGGCAGGGCGGGCAGCTGGCGGTGCACGTCCCCCACGGCAAGCCGCTGTCGGTGTGGATCGAGATGGAGGACTGGGGCGGCCGGTTCACCTTGCAGCAGATCGACAAGTGGGTCGAGCCGCGCAACGTCGACGGGCAGCTGACCGGCGAGGCCACCTTCGAACTGCCCGGGGATCTGCCGCTGGGCTGGCACACGGTGTACGCCGAGATCCCCGGCCAGCACGAGGCGGGCGTGCCGCCGCGCACCGGGACCTTGTGCGTCGTGCCCGATGTGCTCCCCCTGCCGCCCGCGGTCGCCTCGCGCGGGGCCCGCGGAGTGACCGCGCAGCTGTATCAGATCCGGTCGCATTCCTCCTGGGGCATGGGCGACTTCTCCGACCTGGCCGACACCGCGGTGTGGGCCGGTCACGACCTGCGGTCCGATTTCGTGCTCATCAACCCGGTGCACGCCTCCTCCCCGGTGCCGCCGGTCGAGCCGTCGCCGTACCTGCCGACCTCGCGGCGGTTCACCGAGACCGCCTACATCCGGGTCGAGGACATCCCCGAGTTCGCCTACGCCGCTCCCCAGGTGCGGGCCCGTATCGAGGAGCTCGCGGCCGCTGCCCGGGCGCTCAACGAGGCCGACGTCATCGACCGCGACGCCGTGGTCTCGTGCAAGCGTGAGGCGCTGCGGCTGATCTTCGAATCGCCCCGGTCGGTGCGCCGCCAGCGCGAGTTCGAGCACTTCTGCCAGTCCCGCGGCCCTGCCCTGCTCGACTTCGCCACGTGGTGCGCCCTGCAGGCCAGCCGGGCCGGCCAGCAGGGGCCGCTGCCCGATGAGCTGTCCGGGCCGATGGCCCCCGAGGTGCAGCAGTTCCGCCGCACCCACCCCGATGAGGTCGGGTTCGAGATGTGGCTCCAGTGGATCGCCGACGGGCAGCTCGACGAGGTGCAGCGGGCGTGCAAGGGCATCGGCATGTCGATCGGCGTCATGAAGGACCTCGCCGTCGGGGTGCACCCGGACGGCGCCGACGCCTGGGCGCTGGGCGATGTGCTCGCCCGGGGCGTGACCGTGGGCGCCCCGCCGGATCCGTACAGCCAGCGCGGCCAGGACTGGAGCCAGCCGCCGTGGCGGCCCGACCGGCTCGAGGAGGCCGGGTACCAGCCGTTCCGGGACACCCTGACAGCGGCGCTGCGCAGCTCCGGGGGCGTGCGCATCGACCACATCATCGGGTTGTTCCGGCTGTGGTGGGTGCCCGAGGGGCGCGAGGCCATCGACGGGACTTACGTCCGGCTGGACCACGAGGCCCTCATCGGGATCCTCGTGCTGGAGGCGCAGCGCGCCGGGGCGGTCGTGGTCGGGGAGGATCTGGGCACCGTCGAGCCGTGGGTGCGTGACTACCTGGCTGAGCGCGGCATCCTGGGCACGTCGATCCTGTGGTTCGAGCAGGAGCATGGCGGGCTGCGCCAGCCCGAGCGCTACCGGCGGCTGTGCCTGGCCTCGGTGACGACGCACGACCTGCCCCCGACCGCGGGGTACCTGCTGGGCGAGCACGTGTCGGTGCGCGAGCGGCTGGGCCTGTTCACCCGGCCCGCAGCCCAGGAGTGGCACGACTTCGAGCAGGAGCGGGGCCGGGCGCTGGCCCGGCTGCAGGAGCGCGGGCTGCTCTCCTCACCCGATGGCAAGGCCTGGACGAACGAGGTGGTGCGCGCCCGCACCGAGCAGATCGTCGAGGGGCTGCACCGGTTCCTGTCCTGGTCGCCGTCGCTGCTCGTCGCCATCGGCGTGCCGGACCTCATCGGGGACCGGCGGGGCATCAACCAGCCCGGGACCAGCGACGAGTATCCGAACTGGCGGTTCCCGCTGGCCGGCCCGGAGGGCCAGCCGGTGTTCCTGGAGGACCTGGTCACCTCGCGCCGCGCCGTCCGGCTCGCCCGCTGCGTCGAGCGCGGGCGGCCGCGCCGGGTCCGCTAGCGCTGCTGCGGCGCCGGGCTCAGGCTCCGGCGTCGCACGCCTGGCATGCCACCGCCCGGGCGACGGCGTCCCGCCGCTCGGTGACGAGCCGGATCAGCGAGGCGGGTGCGCCCGGGCTGTCGTCCAGCCAGCCCTGGGTTGCCGCCAGCAGCTGCGGGGAGGCGGCCGCGAGCGGGTAGAACGTCTCCACGATCGATTCGGTGATCGCCGGGGTACGCGTCGCGGGCAGCGTGAGCAGTGCGTCGTGGTATCGCGTCACGTAGGGCTGCAGCAGGGCCGGGTCGTGCACCCGCGCGAACCCGTAGCCGACCGCCTCGACCATCGAGTTGGGCAGGCTGTCCTGCTCGACGGCGCTCGCCCACGCCGCCGCCTTGGCGTCAGCGTCGGGCCGGGCGGCCCGGGCGCGGGCGGCCCGTTCCCGCCCGGTAGCGGTGGGGTCGCGGCGCTGCTCGGCGGCGATCTCGGCCTCGCCCGCGCGCCCCCCGGTGACCAGGGAGGTGAGCAGCGTCCAGCGCATCTCGGTGTCCACCTCGAGCCCGGCTAGCAGCGCTGAGCCGTCCAGCAGCCGCCCGATCCAGTCCAGCTGGGCGGGGGTGCGGGCCCACAGCGCCGCCGAGGTCATGTTCTGCAGCTGGGCGTCGCTGCCCGGGGCGGCACTGCGGGCCAGCCCGGCCAGCTTGTCCCCGAGCTCGACGGCGATCTGCTCGCGTGCCAGCGGGTCCACGTAGATGCGCGCGGCGGTGGTGAGCTGACTGAGCAGCGTGCGGCGCAGGGAGGAGCCGAGCTGCCCGCCCAGGACGGCCAGGGCCAGGTCGAGGAAACGGCGGGCCGGCAGTTCGGCGTCGCGCGTCATGTCCCAGATCGCGCCGAGCACGACCGCGCGGGCGAGCGAATCGGTGAGCGCGTACGGGTGCGCCAGGACGGTTTCCAGGGAGCGCTCGTCCAGGCGCACCTTGGCGTAGCCCAGGTCGTCGTCGTTGATGAGCAGCAGATCGGGCCGGTCCCGTCCGGCCAGGTCACCGATCACGGTGAGCGGGCCGTCGATGTCGGTCTCCACCTGGTGCCGCCGGCGCAGCACGAACCGGCCGTCTTCCTCATCCAGGTCGTACAGCCCGATGACGATGCGGTGCGGGCGCAGCACGGGATGCTCAGCCGGCGCGGTCTGCTCGATCGCCACCTGGGTCATCACCTCGCGCCCGTCGCGCCGCGAGGCGGCGATCCGGGCGCGCAGCGTGTTCACCCCGGCGGTTTCCAGCCAGCTCGCCGACCATCCCGCCAGCGGCCGTCCCGAGGCGGCCTCCAGCTCGGCCAGCAGATCGGCCAGCGTGGTGCTGCCGTAGGCGTACTTGCCGAAGTACGAGCGCAGCGCGGTGGTGAAGGCCTCCCGGCCGGCGTAGGCGACGAGCTGCTTGAGCACCGAGGCTCCCTTGGCGTACGTGATCCCGTCGAAGTTGACGAACACGTCGGCCAGGTCCCGGATGGGGGCCACCACCGGGTGGGTCGAACTGCGCTGATCCTGATCGTAGGCCCAGGCCTTCTCGGCGGTGGCGAACGTCGTCCAGGCCTCGCGCCACGGCGTCGCCTCGGCCTGGCATGCGGTGCTGGCCCATTCGGCGAACGACTCGTTCAGCCACAGGTCATCCCACCAGCGCATGGTGACGAGGTTCCCGAACCACATGTGGGCCAGCTCGTGCAGCACGGTCAGCGCCCGGCGCTCGATGTGCGCCTCGGTGACCCGGCCGCGGAACACGTACGTCTCGTTGAACGTCACCGCCCCGACGTTCTCCATCGCGCCCATGTTGTATTCCGGGGCGAAGATCTGGTCGTACTTGGCGAACGGGTAGGGGCGGTCGAATTCGCGCTCGTAGTACTCGAATCCCGTCTTCGTCAGGGCGAACAGGTTGCCGGCGTCCAGGTGCGGCATGAGGGAGCGCCGGGCCAGCAGCCGCAGCGCGATGGTGCGCCCGTCCCGGCTGGTCAGCGAGTCGCTGACGCTCGCGTACGGGCCGGCGATGATCGAGGTCACGTACGGGGGCAGGACCGGGGTGGGCTCGAAGCTCCACCGCGACAGCGCGACCCCGTCCCGCTCGCCCAGGGCGACCGGCACCGGGGAGGGCTGGGCGGAGATGACCTCCCAGTCCCCGGGCGCGATGACGGTGAAGGTGAACACCGACTTCAGGTCGGGCTGCTCGAATACCGGGAACACCCGCCGGGTGTCGGCTACCTCGAACTGGCTGTACAGGTAGACGGCCTGGTCCACCGGGTCGACGAAGCGGTGCAGCCCCTCGCCGGTGTTCATGAAGGCGGCCCGGCCGGCGACCTCGAGCTCGTTCTCGGCGGCCAGGCCCGGCAAGGTGATCCGGGCGCCGTCGAAGTGCGCGGCGGGGTCGAGCAGGCGCCCGTTGAGCTCGATCCGGGTGACCTCGGGCCCGATGAAGTCGATGAACGAGTCCGAGCCGGGGGCGGTGCACGTGAAGCGGACCCGGGTCCGGGTGGCGAACCAGCTCTGATCGGCCGCGAGGTCGAGCTCGATGTCGTATCCGGCTACGCGCAGCAGCTGCGCTCGCCCGGCGGCTTCTTCGCGGGTCAGGTTGTCTGCGGGCACGGTGTCATCCATCCGTCGGGCGGGCCAGGCCAGGGGCCCGGGGGCTTACGGATATCAAGAGTGCCACGCCCCGGTGACAGAGCGTTCCCGCCAGTGGTGGCAGCATGGCGGTATGACCCAGCAGGTGACGATGTGGTTCGATCCGATCTGCCCGTGGGCCTGGATGACCTCCCGGTGGCTCATGCAGGTGCAGCAGGTGCGCGACGTAGCGGTGGACTGGCAGGTGATGAGCCTGTCGGTGCTCAACGAGGGCCGTGAGCTCTCACCGAAATACGCCGCGCTCATGGACCGGGCGTGGCGGCCGGTGCGGGTGATCACGGCGGCCCGCCGCGATCACGGCGATGAGGTCGTCAAGCCGCTGTACGACGCGATGGGGGAGCGGATTCATCCGCAGGGATGCAAGGACTTTGAGCAGGTCGTCGCCGGGGCGCTGGCGGAGACCGGGCTGCCCGCCGGCCTGGCCGCCTACGGGGAATCCGATGAGGTGGACGAGCTGCTGCGCGCGTCTCACCAGCGCGCCATCGACCTGGTCGGGGACGAGGTCGGCACCCCGGTGATCGCCGTCGGCGAGGTAGCGTTCTTCGGGCCGGTGGTCTCGCCCGCGCCCGAGGGCGAGGCGGCCGGGCGGCTGTGGGACGGTGCCGTGCTCGTGGCCGGCACCCCCGGTTTCTTCGAGCTCAAGCGCAGCCGGACGGTAGGCCCGATCTTCAGCTGAGCGGGTGCCGCGCCGCGCGGAGCCGGCCCGGACCCCGGCGGCTAGGATGACCGGCAGCTGAGCATCGCACGGCCGCGTGCGGGGGCGCCTGCGCCCGGGATTCTCGCGTCTGGTCAAGAGGAAAGGGCAATGCGCGTTCATTTTGGGGCCGACCATGCGGCCTTCGAGCTCAAGGAAGCACTCATCGGGCACGTCCGCTCGCTGGGGCACGAGCCGGTCGATCACGGGCCGTTTGAGTATGACGCCCTGGACGATTACCCGGTGTTCGTGCTGCCGGCCGCGCTGGCGGTGCGGGACGAGCCGGATTCGCTCGGGATCGTCCTGGGCGGTTCGGGCAACGGCGAGCTCATCGCCGCCAATAAGGTGCCCGGCATCCGGGCGGCGCTGGGGCATTCGCGCGAGACCGCGGTCCTGGCCCGGGAGCACAACGACGCCCGGGTGCTCGCCATCGGCGCGCGGATGACCAGCGAGAGCCTCGCCCGGGAGATCGTCACCGCGTTCCTGTCGGCCCCGTTCACCGAGGATGAGCGGCACGTACGACGGCTGGCGATGATCGCCCGCTGGGAACAGGACGGGCAGCTGCCCGGCCGCTCGTAACCTGAGCGGGGCCTGCGCGCCCGCCCCGTCACTTCCTGCGAGCTAGCCTTCCGGACGGCCAGCCGGTGAACTCACCGGCTGGCCGTCGGCATGCCCGCAGGCGGCCCGGCGGGCCCGGCGCCCGGGTTCCGGTCTCTATCTCGCGGGAGGCGAGACAGGAGGGTTCTCCTGGGACTCGCGCTGGGTGCCGTGGCGGGACTTCTGGCTGCCCAGGCCGGAACCGGACGCGGTGACGGCTCTCACAGACGCATGGCGAAGGGCCGCTGATCACCGGGTGGAGGCCGGTTGCGGCGGCGGAGCCGGCAGGACCGGGACGGGCCTGGCCTGGCCATCATGGCTGTCCTCGATGGCGTGGAGCCGGACGAGGCCGTCGCCGCCGTCCGCGACAGATATCGTCCCCGGGCAGCGGAGACGCCGTGGCGCGAGCTGCCCGTCTGGCGGCCGGCCGGGTCGTGCTTGTCATAGCCACGGAACGGCGTCATGACCGGGCACGAATGGCGTCGGAGGGAGAGAGGGGAGGCGCGAAAAGGCCCCCGCCAGGTGCGCTGACCTGCGGGGGAGTAGCGGAGCGGGTGACGAGAATCGAACTCGCGTAGCCAGTTTGGAAGACGCCGGGACTGTCGCCATCTGCCCGTCTTCGCGCAGGTCGCAGTGTCTTTCGCTGACCGCCGTAGACCTCTCGGAGCTGATGCGTTGGGCACGTATTGGGCACGGAGTCGGTGCTGGCC
>CAMCQD010000029.1 GCA_945876925.1 uncultured Dermatophilus sp. | reverse complement strand
CGTCGTCGCCGCCGTGGCATTGCTGCGCGCCCCGGAGCCGTTCCGGCGGCGGCGCCCGCGCTGGGAACGGCTCACCGAGGCCCTCATCGCCCTGGCCGAGCACGTGCTCACCCCCTCAGGGGCCAGGCGGTGAGCACCCCGGCCCAGCAGACCCTGGCCGGTCTCATCGCCCGCGGGCACACCGGGTGCCAGGGAGGGCTGCTGCGGGTCCGCCGGGCCTGGCCGGCCGATCTGCGCGCACCGGGGAACGGGTACGTAGCGGAACTTGCGGGCCCGCCGGGCCTGGCCGGTGCCCGGATCGGCGCGGACGGCGAGCTGACCGTGCTGTCCGCCGATACGGCTCTGCCGGCGCTGGCCGCTGCCCTCGGCGAGGGCGGGTGCCTGACCGGCTACCGGGCAGGCAAGCGCGCGGTCCTGGAGATGCCAGACGGCAGCTACCGCAAGGTTGCCCGGCCGGGGGCGACGGCGCGGGCAGTGCAGCGGGCGGGCGCGGTGTCCGCCCTGCTCGCCGCCGCAGCCGATCCGGCGGCACCGGTGCTGCCGCAGCTGCTCGCCGCCGACGCCCGCGCAGGCTGGCTGCAGCTCGCCGCTGCCCCCGGCACCCCCCTGGGCACCGGGAGCGCCGGTCAGGGGACAGCCCGGGCCGCTCCGGAGGTGATCACCCCGGTCGCCCGCGCCCTGACGGCGATCGCGGCGGTGAGCTACGAACCGCGGGCCGGCCTGCCCGTGCACACCGCCGCGGACGAGGCGCGGGTGCTGCTCAGCTGGGTCCGGGCCGCGCTCGCGGCCGCGCCCGCCGGGAGGCTGACCGGTGCCGTCGCCGCACGGCTGCGGATCCGGGCCGGAGGAGTGGCCCGGCAGCTGCGCGCCCTCGACGACATCCCGCCCGGACGGCTCGCGCTCACCCACCGCGACCTGCACGATGGCCAGGTGCTCGTCGTCCCCGGGCACTCCCCGGCGGTGACGATCCTCGACTGGGACACCGCCTGCTGGTCCCGTCCCGCCCTCGACCCGGCCAATCTGCTCGCCCATGTGGACCGGGCCGCCGCGCTGGGCGGTACGGTCCCGGGCGGTAGCAGCCTCGGCGGCCTGCTGCGCGCCACCGGGCATCCCGGCGCGGCCGACCCGGACGAGCTTGAGCTCCTGCGGACCGCGGCCCGGCTGCGGACGTTCGCCGTGCACGCCTTCCGGCCTGGCCCGCTGGACCTGGCCGCCCTGGACTGACCCGCGCAGGCACGCGCGCCAGAAGGCCGGCCCCCGGGGCGGGAGCCGGCCTTCTGGCGCGCGTATGCGGGCAGCTGCCCGCACGCTTAGTTCAGCGTGGGGTCGGCGTCGGTGACCGCCTTCACCTCGGCTGGCGTCGGCGCGTAGGCGCCGTTGCGGCTCACCGTGATCCCCGAGGTGACCACTGCGCGGTGCAGGGCCGGCTGGACATCGGACCAGCCGGCCGCGCGCAGCCGCTCACGGGCCTCCGGCGAGCCGAGCAGCCCGGCGTCGAGCAGCCCGGAGATGAGCCCGGCCATGAACGAGTCGCCGGCGCCGACGGTGTCGCCGACGGTGACCGTCATCTGGTCGATGTGCAGCATGTCGCGGTTGTCCGCCAGCAGCGCGTAGGCACCCCACGGGCCGCGGGTGACGACGACCATGCCAGGTCCTGCGGCGATCCAGCGGCGCATGACGTTCTCGACCGGCTCACCGGGGTAAAGCCACTCGATGTCCTCGTCGGAGGCCTTGACCACATCGGCCAGCGAGACCAGCTCCTCGACCCGGCCGATCACCTTGGCCGGCTCCACCATGAGGGCCGGGCGCACGTTCGGGTCGTAGGAGATCGTGGCCTGCTCGCGGATCCGGCGGGCGGTCTCGACCACCGAGGTGCCGCCGGGTTCCAGGGTGGTGGCGATGCTGCCGGTGTGCATGTGCCCGAAGGAGTCCAGTTCCTCGATGCCGGGAACGGCCCATTCCAGGTCGAACTCGTAGGTGGCCCGGCCCTCGGCGTCCAGCCGGGCGTAGGCGACCGCGGTCTTCTCGGCGAGATCGGTGCCCGGCACGATGCTCACCCCCGAGGAAGTGGCCCATTCGGCGAGCCGGGCGCCCCGGTCGTCCCTGCCCCACCAGGCGCAGATGCTCGCCTCGTGTTCCAGGGTGGCCACGCCGGCGGCGACATTGAGCAGGCTGCCGCCGACATGCTCGACCGGTTCCTCCCCGGGCCGGATCACGACGTCGATGAGGGCTTCGCCCAGGCAGAGGACGTGTTTGCCAGACATGATCACCTTCCGCTTCCCGCGCTCGCGTCAGTAGTAGTAGTAAGGCCGAGCTTGGCTTCCATTTCCTCCAGCGGGACGCCCTTGGTCTCCGGCATGATGCGCAGCACCCACAGGAGCTGGCCGATCATGAAGACGAAGAAAATGCCAAAGGCCACGCCGCCGCCCAGGGCAGCCACGATGGGCGGGAAGAAGGTGGAGGTGAGCCAGGCGAAGCACCAGTGGGTGAGCGAGCCGAGCGACTGCCCGCGGCCCCGGATGCGGTTGGGGAAGATCTCGGAGATGAACACCCAGATGACCGAGCCCTGGCCGAAGGCGTGCGCCGCGATGAACACGAGCAGCCCGATGAGCACGAGCACGCTGGAGGTCGAGGTGAATTCGCCGCCGCGCAGCTGCTCGTAGTAGAACATCAGGCCGGACAGGAAGCCCAGGCTCACCAGGTACCCGATCGAGCCGACGATCATGAGCGAGCGGCGGCCGATCTTGTCGATCACGGTGAGCGCCGTCATGGTGGCGACGAGGTTCATGAACCCGACCGCGACGCTCATCATGAAGGCGGCGTCGGTGGAGGCGCCGGCCCGCTCCATGACGACCGGTGCGTAGTACAGGATCGCGTTGATACCCGACATCTGGTTGAACATCGCGATCGTGAAGGCGAGCAGGATGACCTTCATATTGCCGCGGGTGAAGAACGCCACGTCCGCCGTGCTGGCGGCGTCGGCCAGCGACTCGTGGATCTCCTGGACCTGCTCGCGGGCTTCCTCATCGCTCTCGGTGAGCTTGGCGATGACCTCGCGGCCCTCGTCCTCGCGGCCGTGGGACATGAGCCAGCGCGGCGTCTCGGGGACGGTGAACAGCATGAGGAGGAAGATCACGGACGGCACCGCCATCACGCCGAACATCCAGCGCCAGTCGGTGGTGTGGTCGGACACGACCATCCGCACGATGGTGTTGGACAGGTAGGCGAGCAGGATGCCGAGCACGATGTTGAACTGCACGAGGCCGACGAGCCTGCCGCGGACCTTGGCCGGCGCGATCTCGGCGGTGTAGATGGGGGCGCACACCGAGGCGCCACCGACGCCCAGGCCGCCCAGGAACCGGAAGACCTCCAGTACGAAGACGCTGGGCGCGAATGCCGAGCCGAGGGCGCCGACGACGTACAGGATGCCGATCGTGAACAGCACGGGCTTGCGGCCGTACCGGTCGGCCGGCTTACCGGCGATGAGCGCACCGGCGATCGTGCCCAGCACGGCGATGCCCACCGTCCAGCCCAGGTAGGCGTCGGACAGGCCGAAGTAGGACTTGAGCTGTTCAGTCGTACCGGAGATGACAGCGGTGTCGAAACCGAAGATCAGACCACCGACGGAGGCAACCAGTGCACTTCGTATCACGAGGGGTTTCATGCCTGGGAGCGTAAGCCGCCGGGCGGGCGCATCGCGGGGAAAGTCAGGTCTCAGGCTTCCCGTGTGACCATTGCCACTCAGCTTGCTCTCAGCTTCAGCCGGGGCCGCGCCGGACTGGCGAACCGCATTCACGCCTCGAGCCGGTACCCCATGCCGCGTACCGTGGCGATCCGATCCGCGCCGAGCTTCTTGCGAAGATAGCCCACGTATACGTCGACCACATTGGAGTCCGGGTCGAAGTCATAGCCCCACACCCGGGAGAGCAGCTGCTCCCGGGAGAGCACCTGGCGCGGATGCCGCAGGAACGTCTCGGCCAGGGAGAATTCGCGCGCGGACAGATCGTGCGCCCGGCCGGCCACGGTGAGCTGGCGGGTGTGCAGGTTGAGCGTGATGTCCCCGGCGGCCAGCTCGTGCCCGGACGCTCCCGAAGCGCGCGCCGGGGCGCGCAGCCGCAGCCGCACGCGGGCCAGGAGCTCCTCGAACCGGAACGGCTTGGGCATGTAGTCGTCGGCGCCGCCCTCCAGGGAGGCGATGGTGTCGTCCACGCTGGTCCGGGCCGTCAGCACGATCACCGGGACGGTGCCGCCCTGGGCCCGCAGGCGGCGCAGGACCTCGAAGCCGTCCAGCCCGGGCAGGCCGATGTCCAGGATGATGAGCTGCACATCCGAGCCGAGGGCCACCTGCAAGGCGGTCTGGCCGTCGTGCACGGTGATCGGCGCGTAACCGGCAGCACGCAGTCCCTTGGCGATGAAGGAGGCGATCCTGGGCTCGTCTTCGGCGATGAGGATGCTGGTCATGGGCACTCCTGCCGGGTGGTCCGGCCGCTGGCGGCGCGGCGGGGGAGGACGAGGGTGAACACCGACCCCCTGCCGGGGGCGCTGACCAGGTCGACCCGGCCGCCGTGGGCCCGGGCGATGGCCGCCACGATGGACAGTCCCAGCCCGGAGTTGTGGCCGGTGCCGCCCGCTTCCCGCCCCGGTGTCCCGGCCCGGCCGAATCGTTCGAAGATGCGCTCGTGGTCGGCTGGTTCGATGCCCGTGCCGGTGTCCCGCACCCAGATCTCCACCGTGTCCGCGCCGGCCCGTGCTCCCAGGGCGATCTGGTCGTCCCGGGTGGTGAACCGGATGGCGTTGGAGGTCAGCGCGAGCAGCGCCTGGGTGAGGCGCTGGCGGTCGGCGGGCACGACCACGTGCGCCTTCTGATCGATCCGGAAGTCCCGCTCGGCCAGGGTACTGGCGTGCGCGAACGCGCCCTCGACCACGTCGTCGACGTCGACCGGCGCGATGACGAGGAAGTCGGGCCGCTCGGATCTGGCCAGCAGGACGAGCTCGTCGACCAGGCGCCCCATCCGGTCGATCTCATCGAGCAGCAGCTCCCGGGTGGCGTTCACGTCCGGCGGGTCGCCGGCGTCCATCATCTCCAGGTGCCCGCGCAGCACGGTCAGCGGAGTGCGCAGCTCGTGGCCGACATCGTCCAGCAGCGCCCGCTGGGTCCGGAAGGCGGTGTCGAGCCGGTCCAGCATCCGGTTGAAGGCGCGGGCCAGGCGGGCTAGCTCGTCGGTGCCCCGCACGGGTACCCGGGAGCCGAGCCGTTCGTCGGTGACCCGTTCGGCAGCCTGGGCCAGATCGCCGACCGGGCGCAGCACCCGCCGGAACACCAGCGCCCCCACCCCGGCCAGGAGCAGCAGGGTGAGCACGCCGGAGAGCACCTGCGCGCGCACGGTGTCCCGCAGGCTGTCGCGTTCGGCCGTGCGGTCGACGGCGGCGAGGAACACGCCCCGGGCGCTGTCCCCGGGCACGCTCACCGGGACGGCGACGTAGCGGATTTCCCGGCCCCGGTGGTCTGCGGTGCCGTACCGGGGGGCCGCCCCGGAGGGGATCCGGGCGAGTTCGGCGAGCAGGGCGGCGTTCGTCTCCAGCTCCAGCGGCCGGGGCGTGGCCGGGACGAACGGCACCGTGCCGTCGGTGGTGACGAGGAATTCCTCGCTGAGGCTGGGGACGTTGCGTTCCAGCGCGGTGCGCAGCAGGTCCGTCACGGAGGCGAAGGGGAGCCCGGTGCGCGGGTCGGGCCGGCTGGCCAGGGCCCGCAGCTCCCCGACTTCCTGGGCCAGATCCCGGTCGATCCGCTCGGTGATGGCGCGGTCGTGCAGGGAATGGGCCAGGGTGCCGGTGAGCACCAGGCCCAGGGCGGTGATCGCCAGCAGCGCGGTGAGCACGCTGCGCGACAGCGAGAACCGCCAGGGCCAGCGCCGCCTGCGGCGGGACCGGCCGGCGGTCTCATCGGGTACGTCCTTCATCGCGCGGATATCCGGGGCAGGTGCTCAGGGTCCTCAGTCGTCATCGGCGCCGTCGTCGGCGCGGTCATCGTCGTCGTCATCGGTCACCGCGGGTGCGGCGCCGACCGGGGTGCGCTGCGGGGCGCCCGCCGGGCGCAGGCTGGCGTTCGCTGGGGTGCCCGCGCCCGTGGCCGTGCCCCGCGCCGGGGAGGCCGTGGCCGCACCCCGGGGCAGGGAGCTGGCGGCGGCGTCCCGGGCCGGGGAGCTGGCTGGCGCGGAGGTCGCCGTCCCGATCTGGACCGGTCCCCCCAGATCCTGCTCGTGCCGTGGCCCGGATAGCGTGGCCAGCATCGCGACGAGCGCGACGGCCGCGACGACCAGTGCCACGACTGCGAAGACACGCCGGGAAGTGCTCATGTCCCCAGCATGCCCGCGCCGTGCGGGCGCCCGCATGAGGGAAACATGAGTATGTTCTTAATCGCCGCCGCGCCACCTGTGCCCCCGGGCCGTGGCGGAGGCGCGCGGCCGCCCCGCAGGCGGATGGCGCGCCCGGCCGCCGGAGCCAACTACGATCGGGAGCGTGTCCGGACCCGATACCCACGACCCCGTTCCCATTTCCGGCGAGGCCGGCCCGGCCAGCGAGCAGGAGGTGACGGCGAGCCTCGGGGCTGCCCTGGCCGCAATCGAGGCGGCTGGCACCCTCGCTGAGCTCAAGGCCGCCCGGATCGCCCACGTCGCCGAGAAGAGCCCGCTCGCGCTGGCCAACCGGGCCATCGGCGGCCTGCCGCCCGCGCAGCGCGCCGCGGCGGGCAAGCGGGTCGGGGCGGCCCGTTCCCGGGTGAATGCCGCGCTCGCCGAGCGCACCGCCGTGCTCGAGGCGGCCCGGGAGGAGCAGCTGCTGGCCGATGAGCGGATCGACGTCACCGTCGTCCCGCCGCGCCGCCGGATCGGGGCCCGGCATCCGCTCAGCCTGGTCAGCGACCGGATCGCGGATATTTTCGTCGGCCTGGGCTGGGAGATCGCCGAGGGCCCCGAGGTCGAGGCTGAATGGTTCAACTTCGACAGCCTCAACTTCGAGCCGGACCACCCGGCCCGGGCCATGCAGGACACCTTCTTCGTCGAGCCGGCCGATGGCGGTCTCGTGCTGCGCACGCACACCTCCCCGGTGCAGATGCGGGCGCTCCTCGAGCGCGACCTGCCGGTGTATATCGCCGCGCCCGGCAAGGTGTTCCGCACCGATGACCTGGATGCCACGCACACCCCGGTGTTCCACCAGGTCGAGGGCCTGGCAGTGGATCGCGGGCTCACCATGGCGCACCTGAAGGGCACCCTGGACCGGTTCGTGCGCGAGCTGGTGGAGACCGACGTGGTCACCCGGCTGCGGCCCTCGTTCTTCCCGTTCACCGAGCCCAGCGCCGAGCTCGACGTCCAGTGCTGGGTGTGCCGCGGCGCCGATGCGGGCTGCCGGGTGTGCGGCGGCACCGGCTGGATCGAGCTGCTCGGCTGCGGCATGGTGAACCGCAACGTGCTGCTCGCGGCCGGCATCGACCCGGACGTCTACACCGGGTTCGCGTTCGGCCTGGGGGTCGAGCGGGCGCTCATGCTGCGTCACGGCGTGGCCGACATGTTCGACATCGTGGAGGGTGACGTGCGGTTCAGCACGCAGTTCGGGTTGGAGATCTGATGCGGGTTCCGGTTGCGTGGCTGCGGGAGATCGTCGGCGCGGCGGCCCTGCCCGAGACGAAAGACGGCGAGCAGGTCGCCGCCGACCTGGTCCGGGTCGGCCTGGAGGAAGAAGCCATCCACGGCGGCCAGGTGCGCGGCCCGCTCGTGGTCGGCAAGGTGCTCACCGTCGCCGACGAGCCGCAGAAGAACGGCAAGGTGATCCGCTGGTGCACGGTCGACGTCGGCGAGCACGGGCAGCGCCTCACCGAGGGCAAGGCGCAGGAGATCGTGTGCGGGGCGCACAATTTCTCTGCCGGTGACCTGGTCGTCGTCGTCCTGCCAGGCGGGGTGCTGCCCGGCGGCTTCGAGATCGGCGCCCGCAAGACCTACGGCCACGTCTCCCACGGGATGATCTGCGCCGAGGACGAGCTCGGCCTGGGCGAGGATCACGAGGGCATCATCGTGCTCACCGACTACCTGGCCGATCAGCCCGGTAAGCTCGCCCGCGCGGTGCCCGGGGCGGACGCGATCGAGCTGCTCGGGCTCGATGAGCAGGTCGTCGAGGTCAACGTCACCCCCGACCGGGGATACTGCCTGTCCATGCGCGGCATCGCCCGCGAGTACGAGCTGGCTGCGGGCGCGCCCATCACCGACCCGGCGGCGGGCCCGGCTGCCCGCGTACCCGGGGACAATGACGCCGGGTTCGGCGTGGAGCTGGTCGATGAGGCCCCTATCCACGGCAACCTGGGCTGCGACCGGTATGTCGCCCGCGTGGTGCGCGGGGTCGACCCGGCGGCGGCGACGCCCTCGTGGATGGCGGCCCGGCTCACCCAGGCGGGGATGCGCCCCATCTCGCTGACCGTCGACATCACCAACTACGTCATGCTGCTGCTCGGGCAGCCCTTGCATGCCTTCGACCTGGACCGGCTCACCGGCCCGGTCGTGGTGCGCCGGGCACGGCCCGGGGAGCGGATCACCACGCTGGACGGGGTGGATCGCAGGCTATCCCGGCAGGATCTGCTCATCACCGATGCCGGGGAAACGCCGCTGGTCATCGCCGGGGTCATGGGCGGCACCGAGGCGGAGGTCACCGGCTCGACCACGAATGTGCTCATCGAGGCGGCCCATTTCGATCCGGTGAGCGTCGCCCGCTCGTCCCGGCGGCACAAGCTGTCCAGCGAGTCCAGTAAGCGGTTCGAGCGCGGGACCGATCCGGCGCTGGCTCCCGCGGCCGCCCAGCTCGCCGCCGAGATGATGGCCGAGTTCGGCGGCGGCACCATCGACCCGGGTGTCACCGATGCCGGGGACCGGTCTTCGCTGGGACGCATCACCGCGCCGTTCACCATGCCGGTGACCGAACCTGCCCGCCTGGTCGGGCTGCCCTGGACCGCTGAGGAGATCGTCTCGGTGCTGGGCCGGCTGGGCGCGGCCGTCGCGGAGGCCGGGCATGACGAGGACGGCACCGCCCTGCTGTCGATCACCCCGCCGTCCTGGCGGCCGGATCTGCGCACCGGCGCGGACGTCGCCGAGGAACTGGCCCGGCTGCGCGGGTACGACGCGATCGCCTCGCTGATGCCGGCGTCCCCCGGCGGGCGCGGCCTGAGCCCGGCGCAGCGGCTGCGGCGGCTGGCCTGCGACACGGCGGCGATCAGCGGGTACGTCGAGGTGCTGTCCTACCCGTTCACCGGGCCCGAGCGGGCAGATCAGCTGCAGATCCCCGGCGATGATCCGCGCCGTCTCGCCCGCAGGCTGGCCAATCCGCTGCGCGCGGAGGCCCCGCTGCTGCGCACCTCCCTGCTGGCCACCACCGTGGAGGTGGCGGCCCGGAACATCGCCCGCGGGGCGCGCAGCGTGGCGGTGTTCGAGTGCGGACTGGTCGTGCTCGGCGGCGGGGAGGACGTCAAGGCGCCGGTCCCGCCGGTCGGGGAGCATCCGCCCGCGCACGTGCTCGCCGAGATCGCCCGGGCGGTGCCCGGGCAGCCGCGGCATATCGCGTTCGTCGCCGCGGGGGACGCCGTCCCGGCCAGCCCGTCCGGGCCTGCCCGGCCGTATGAGGCCGGGGATGTCATCGCCACCGTGCTCGAACTGGGCCGGGCCCTGGGCGTTGAGCTGACCGTCACGGCCGCCGGGTACGCGCCGTTCCACCCGGGCCGCTGCGCTCAGGTGCTCCTGGCCGATGGCACCGGCGCCGGGTATGCCGGGGAGCTGGCGCCCAGGGTGTGCGCCGCCCTCGGCCTGCCGCCGCGTACCTGCGCCGCTGAGGTTGACCTGGACTGCCTCATCGCCGCCGCGCAGGCCCGCCGGGTGCAGGCTGTCAAGCTGTCCACCCTGCCGATCGCCACGACCGATGTCGCCCTGGTCGTCGCCGAGGACGTGCCCGCGGCCCGGGTCGAGCAGGCGCTGCGCGCCGGGGCCGGGCCGCTGCTGGAGGAGCTGACCTTGTTCGACGTCTTCCGCGGGGAGCAGGCCGGGGCTGGCAGTAAGTCGCTGGCTTACCGGATGACCTTCCGCCCGGTT
>CAMCQD010000028.1 GCA_945876925.1 uncultured Dermatophilus sp. | reverse complement strand
CGCGCGCCCCGGGGCGCCCCCGCAGGCCCGCGGCGCGCGACGTGGGAGACTGGGCCAACCGGCGTACTCGGCCGGGCCGGGACGGCGGGAAGGGGCTGGCGTGTCAGCGACGGCATCGGCGATGCTGCTGCGCCTGGCCGCGCATCCGCAGGTCCGCCGCTACGCCGAGCCCCGGGCCGCTGACCGGGAACTGGTCCGGCGGTTCGTCCCCGGCCCCGGCGATGCCGCCGTAGCCGACGCGGCCGGTGAGCTGCAGGTGCGCGGCCGTCGCATCGCCCTGCTGCACCTGGGCGGGGAGCCGCGCGATCCGGCCGGGGCGCACGCGCACCGCGAGCGCCTGCGCCGGATGCTGCGCTCGCTGGACCAGGCCGGGCTCACCGGCGAGGGCCAGGTCGAGGTATGCCTGCGGCTGAGCGGGCTGGGTGCCTGCCTGCCCGGCTCCGGTGCCCGGGCCTCCCGGGAGCACGCGCGCGCCGTGGCCGAGTCCGCGGCCGGGGCGGGGGGCCGGGTGATCGTGCTGACCGAGGATGGCGTGCCCGGCTCGCACGTGCTCGCCACCGTGGACGTGCTGCGGGCTGAGTTCCCTGGCACCGGCGTGGGCCTGCGCGCATGCTCCCGGGAGGCCGAGGCGCAGCTCGCCGAGCGGATCGCCAGCGGCTGCCGGGTACGCCTGTCCAAGGGCTGGGCGCCGGCCGCGGGGCCGGCTGCGCACGGACGGCACGGTACCGACCTGGCCTTCGTGCGCTGCCTGACGGCGCTGCTGCGCAGCCAGGTGCCGTTCTCGGTGTCCGCCGCCGACCGGCGCATCATGGAAATCGCGGACACGCTCGTGGAGCGGGGAATCCGCGCGCGGGGCAGCTTCGAATACCACCTGCGGTTCAATGATCGCCCGCTGACCGAGGCGAATATCGCCGACCGGGGTGACATCATGCGGGTACTGGTCCCCTTCGGGGAGGACTGGTACCGGTACGTGATAGAACGTGCCGCCGGGCAGCCGGCCCTGCTGGCCAGGCTGCTGCGCCGCGCCGCGCCGCGCTGAACCGGCGCGCCGCCCGAGCTCACCGAGGAGAACTCTCAGATGCCGGATACAGCCAGCACCGCCTTCCCCCTCCGGCCCGGCGGCGCGCCCCGCCTGGCCGTGCTGGGCGCCGGGACGATGGGCGGGGCCATCCTCACGGGGGCCCTGGCCGCCGGGTGGGCCGCGCACGACGTCCAGGTCACCGTGGCGCTGCCCGGGGAGCGGGAGCGATGGGAGCAGGCGGGGGTGCCGGTCGCCCCGGGGAACGCCGCCGCGGTCGCGCAGGCCGATGTCGTCCTCATCGCGGTCAAGCCGGCCGTCGTCCCGGCCGTGCTGGCGGAGATCACCGGGGCCCTGCCCGCCGGGGCGGTGGTGGCGAGCATCGCCGCCGGGGTCACCCTGGCGACCCTGTCGGCCGGCCTGCCCGCGGGTACCGCGATCGTGCGGGTCATGCCCAACACCCCGGCCACGGTAGGCCGGGGCATCTCCGCGCTGGCCCCCGGCGAGCACGCGAGCGCCGGGCAGGTGGCCCTGGTGCGCGGCCTGCTGGACGCGGTCGGTACCAGCGTCGTCGTCGCCGAACGGGACCTGGACGCCGTCACCGCGGTCAGCGGTTCCGGCCCGGCGTACGTCTTCGCGCTGGCCGAGGCGATGATCGACGGCGGCGTGCTGCTCGGGCTGACCCGCCCGGTCGCAGCCGAGCTGGCCGTGGCCACCCTCGCGGGCTCGGCCGAGATGCTGGCCGTGCCGGGCAGCCACCCCGCGATGCTGCGCGAGCAGGTGGTCAGCCCGGGCGGCACCACTGCGGCTGCCCTGGCGGCGTTCTCCCGCGGGGGATTGCACGCGACCGTGCTGGACGGCATGCAGGCCTGCCGCGACCGGGCCCGTGAACTGGGCGGGTAACCCCGGTTCGGGCCCGGGCGGCGGGGTGCCCGCACGGATCGGCTGCGCTGGCGCAGGCATACCGCCCCCGGACAGGAGCCGGCGGGCCGCTGCTAACCTCGGATGACTGGTCCCGGCCCTGGCCGCCGCAGGCCGGGGCAGCCGCGAGAAAGGCGACCCGGGTATGAGCGAGACCACGATCCGTGTGCTGGGAGAATCCGACTGGGCTGCGTACCGGACCGCCCGCCTGCGGGCGCTGCGGGAATCGCCGGAAGCCTTCGCGGCGGCTTACGACTACGAGGCCGTGTTCGATGAACAGGTGTGGCGGGACCGGATGAACCGCTCCTGGCGGCTCATGGCCGAACGCGGCCCGGAGATGGTGGGCATCGTCTCGGTCCGCAGCCGGGAAGGGCTGTTCCAGAACGCGGCCGAGGTCTTCGGCCTGTGGGTGCCGGTGGCGTTGCGCGGGGCCGGGATCGCGGCGGCGCTGGTGCAGGCTGCTGCCCGGGTGGCCGCCGAGCAGGGGCACGCGCAGCTCATCTACTGGGTCGGCAATGAGAATGCCCGCGGTATCGCCTTCGCCAGCAGCTTCGGCTTCCGGCCCACGGAGCTGCGCCGTCCGATGCGGGTGGCAGGGACCGAGAGCAGCGAGGAGATCGCGCTGACCCTGGCGCTGGACCGCTGAGCGCGCCGGTCCGTGCCCCGGTCCCGGTTCCCCGGCCGGGGTGCGGACTCGCGGCCGGCTAACCCGCGTCCGGGCTCGGCCGGGTCGTTACTGTCTGCCTATGGCGACTTCCGCGAGCATCGTGTGGGACGACGGGTTCTCCCGGTACGACTTCGGCCCCGGCCACCCGATGGACCCGGTCCGGCTGGACCTGACTGCCCGGCTGTGCCGCGCGCTGGGCTTGTTCGAGCCTGGTGACGTGCAGGTCGTGTCCCCGGAGGCGGCCACGGACGAGGCCCTGGCCCGGGTGCATTCACCCGGGTACATCGCTGCGGTGCGGGCGGCCTCGGCCGATCCTGGCCGGGCAGCGCAGCAGTTCGGCCTCGGCACCGATGACGATCCGGCGTTTCCCGGGATGCACGAGATCAGCGCCCGGATCGCGCAGGGATCGGCGATGGTGGCCCGGCAGGTGTGGGCCGGTGAGGTTGCGCACGGGGTGAACTTCACCGGCGGGCTGCACCACGCCATGCGTGACCGCGCCGCGGGATTCTGTATCTACAACGATGCTGCCCTGGCGATCGGCGAGCTGCTGGCGGCCGGTGCTGACCGGGTGGCCTACGTGGACGTGGATGCCCACCACGGGGACGGCGTCGAGCGTGCCTTCTGGGATGACCCGCGCGTGCTGACTATTTCGCTGCACGAGACGGGCACGGTGCTGTTCCCGGGTACGGGGTTCCCGCGGGAGACCGGCGGCCCGGGGGCGCCCGGGGCGGCGGTGAACGTGGCCCTCCCGCCGGGCACGAAGGACGCGGCCTGGCTGCGTGCGGTGCATTCGACCGTCCCGGCGCTGCTGCGGGCGTTCCGGCCGCAGCTGATCGTCAGCCAGCATGGCGCCGATACCCATTTCACCGATCCGCTGGCTCACCTGGCGGTGTCGGTGGATGCCCAGCGGCTGGTGATGGAGACGATGCACGAGCTGGCCCACGAGCTGTGCGACGGCAAGTGGGTCGCGCTCGGCGGCGGCGGGTACCAGGTGACCTCGGTGGTGCCGCGTTCGTGGGCGCATCTGGTCGGGATCGCGGCCCACCGGCCGGTGGATGTGGACACGGCGCTGCCGGCGTCCTGGGTGCAGTACGTGACCGGGACGTTCGGGGCCGAGGTGCCCCCGGTCATGGGCGATGGCACCTCAGAGGGCGGCCGGATCTGGTGGCGTCCGTGGGAGAGCGGTTACGACCCGGACAATTCCGCTGACCTGGCCATCATGTCCGCCCGCGAGGCGGTCTTCCCCTGCTACGGGCTGGATGCCTGGTACGACTGAGCCGTCCGGGTATCGCGCGGGAGCCAGGTGGCCAGCGCGGGCGCTGCCGGGTGCGGCCGGGGGCCTGGCGCTCAGGCGCGAGCGCCTGGTGATGCTGCTGCCTGGCGCGGGACGCTTTGAGGCTGGATGCGTGCGGGGAGTAGCATTGCTGCAACCGTCGAGCGTCGGCCACGAATCCAGCCCCGGTCCGTCGGCGGATCGCGAGCGTTGCGTTTCGCGGCACCTGGTGCCGCACGCCGGGCACGGTCCGCGAGTGGTCCGGGGTGTTCACGTTCCCCGTGAACGCCCCGCGTCACCTGACGTGGTCGTGTGTGTCCGCGTGGTCGATGGGCATCCGGGGTGGCCGTGGCAGTGGTGTTGCGGCGCCGCTGAATCGGCTATGGGATGAGGAATACGCATGGGATCTGTGATCAAGAAGCGCCGCAAGCGGATGGCGAAGAAGAAGCACCGCAAGCTGCTTCGCAAGACCCGTCACCAGCGTCGCAATAAGAAGTGACGCCGTAGCGGGGTTCCGCGCGGGCAGGTGAGCGGCCGCCGCACCTTCGGGTGGGCGGCCTGCTTCGTCATCGCAGGCATTCGCTGCCGGGAGGAACGCACTGCGAGAGCGCCGGAGGAGGTGCGCCGATGGGCTCGACCGTCGTGGTCACGGGGGCTTCGCGTCACCTGGGCGCGGCCGTGGCGCGGCGGCTGGCGGTCACCCCCGGGGTGGACCGGGTCGTGGGGGTGGACTGGATCATGCCCCCGTGCCCGCCGGAGGACATCGAATTCGTCCGCGCGGATCTGGCCGGCCCGGCGTTCGGCCGGGTGCTGGCGCAGACCAGGGCGGACACGATCGTGCACCTGAGCCTGTCGGAGGACGCCGCTAGTGCCCCGGCCTCGCGGCTGTCGCAGAAGGAGTCGAATGTGCTGGGCTCGCTGCGGCTGCTGGCGGCGGCGCTGTCGGCTCGCACGGTCCGGCGGATCGTGCTGAAGTCCACCGGTTCGGTGTACGGCTCCTCGCCGGGAGATCCGGCGTTCTTCACAGAGGATTCGCCGCTGCGCCCGAACGGGACGACCAGCTCGGTGCGCGATGCCATCGAGGTGGAGGCGTATGTGCGCGCCGCGGGGGAGCGGCGGGCTGACCTGTCGGCCTGCGTGCTGCGCCTGACGCACGTGGTGGGTCCGTCGATGCGCACGCCGTTCATGGAGTACCTGACCGCCCCGCTGGTGCCGGTGCCACTGGGATTCGACGCGCGCATCCAGGTGCTGCACGAGGAGGATGCGGTGGCGGCGCTGGCGGTGGCGGCCACTTCGGAGGCGGCCGGCACGATCAACGTGGCCGCCCCGGGGGTGGTGCCGCTGTCCTCGGCGGTGCGCCGGGCGCGCCGGATCCCGGTGCCGATGGCGCCCCTGACCGCCCGGCTGTGGGGCCGCATCCCGGGCGCGGGCACGCCGCGGATCGGCAATGAGGACCGGCGCTACCTGTACTGGGGCCGGTGCCTGGACATCACCCGGATGCGTACCGTGCTGGGGTTCGAGCCCGCGTACCGGTCGGGGGAGGCGCTGGAGGCGATCCGGCCGGATACCGGCGCCGGCGCAGATGCGCTCGCCTCGTGCGCCCGCCGCAGGCGGTCAGGGTCGTGACCGGTGCCGCGCAGATCCCGGCGATGGTGGATCTGCTGGTGGACGGGATGTATCAGCTGGCCCGGGCCGGCGGCATGTCCGCTGAGGAAGCCGACGGCGTGGTGTCCTCGACGCTGGCCTATGCGCGGCGGCGGCTGGCCGGGATGGCGGAGGTGGACGAGTTCGGCTTCGACGCCGATTTCACCGAGCATGTGTATCTGACCTGTCTGCGGCCGGTCTTCCGGACGTGGTTCCGCACGGAGGTCTTTGGGATCGAGAATGTGCCGGCCACGGGGGGTGCTCTGATCGTGGCGAATCATGCCGGCACGATCGCGATCGATGCCGTGATGACGCAGGTGGCGGTGCATGACGCTCACCCGGCCCGGCGGTTCCTGCGGCTGCTGGGCGCGGATCTGGTGTTCCGGACCCCGTTCGTGGGCGAGGTGGCCCGCCGCGGAGGGGCTACCGTGGCCGGGCGCGAGGACGCCCAGCGGCTGCTGAGCGCCGGTGAGCTCGTGGGCGTGTGGCCGGAGGGGTACAAGGGCGTGGGGAAGCCCTTCCCGGAGCGCTATCAGCTGCGCCGGTTCGGGCGGGGCGGTTTCGTGGCCAGTGCGCTGCGGGCTCAGGTGCCGATCATCCCGTGCGCGATCGCCGGCTCGGAGGAGGCGTATCCGATGCTGGCGGATATCGAGCCGCTGGCGAGGCTGTTCCGGTTGCCCTACTTCCCGCTCACCCCGTTCTTCCCGCATTTCGGGCTGCTCGGGCTGGTGCCGCTGCCCAGTAAATGGATGTTCCAGTTCGGGGAGCCGATCCTGCCCGGCGGCGGCCCGGAGACGCTCGCCGCCGATCCGGTGCGCGTGTTCGAGCTGACCGAGCACGTGCGCGGGGTCATCCAGCAGCAGCTCTACGACCTGCTCGACCGGCGCGGCCCGGCGTTCGGGCCGTGAGCCGGGGGAGCGGCCTCCGGGCCGGCCCGGATCGCGGGCATCCCGGGCCGGTTCCCGGTCCCTGACGTGACCCCGGTCACGTGCGCAAGGGTTCCCGGTCGCGTCCACCCGGCGCGGGCGGCGGCTGGTCACGGGCGCGTCGCGGGTGCGATTATGCCCGGGGCGGGCCCGGGCTCCGGTTATGCCGGTATCCTGGAGGCCACTATCGTTGTGGCTCATCACGCCCGACTTCGCGAGGACAGCTACTGATGACTGAGCCGTTGCCAGTCGACGCCTCTGGCGTCACTGCGTTGCCCGCCCCTAAGGTCACCCTCATTACCAAGCCCGGATGTCACTTGTGTTCCCTGGCTCGCGATGTCATCCGTCGCGTCAGTGACGAAATGTCCGTCCCGTGGGAAGAGACCTCGATCAACGACATCGATAACCCGGATCCGATGATGTGGGAGCAGCTGCCGGTCACCCTCATCGACGGGGAACCGCACGATTACTGGCGGGTGAGCGAAAGCCGCCTGCGGGCAAGCATCCAGGCGAAGATGCAGGCCGCTAGCCAGGCGGGCTGACGCCTGCCGCGCGGCCGTCTCAGCTGCTGGCATCATGCCCTGCGGAAGCCTGCTCCCTTCCCGGTAATCACGTACCCGCCCCACTGGGCGGATTATGGTTGACATAATCCCATAGCATCTCAAAATTAAGTGCCGTGTCCGGGCGCCGGGGTTTGCGCGGTCACCGGGGCCGGTGGCGTTTCCCCCGGATGAGACCTGAAGCGTGCCGGTGCACGCGGTAGGGTCATTTCCCATACGCGAAGCAGGGCAAGGAGGGCGAAGGTTGAGCCTCGTCGTGATGGGGTTGTCCCACCGGACGTCCCCGCTCGAGCTCCTGGAGCGGGCGAGCCTGGACCCGGCCGGAATGGAGCGCCTGCGCGCGGTGCTTCGCTCGAGTGAGCATCTGGCCGAATCGGTGGTCGTGGCCACCTGCAACCGGCTGGAGGTGTACGCCGAGGCGCTCACCTTCCACGGCGCCATCGACTCGATCGGGACGGCCCTGGCCGAGGTCAGCGGCGTTCCGCGGGATGAGCTCGTGGCCTACCTGTACGTGCATTACGAGGATCGCGCGGTGGCGCACGCCTTCTCCACCGCGTGCGGGCTGGACTCGATGGCCCTGGGGGAGGGGCAGATCCTCGGGCAGCTGCGGTCCGCCCTGGCGGCCGCCCAGGAATGCGGGGCGGCCGGAAAGTCGCTCAACCAGCTCTTCCAGCAGGCGCTGCGGGTCGGTAAGAAGGCCCATTCCGAGACCGCCATCGACCGCGCCGGTCCCACCCTCGTCGAGGGCGGGCTGGCGCTGTGCGAGCGGGAGCTGGGCGATCTGCGCACCGCCAGGGTCGTGGTCGTGGGCGCCGGGGCGATGAGCTCGCTGGCTGCTACCACGCTGGTCCGTTCCCGGATCACCGATGTCGTCATCGTCAACCGCACCCGTGCCAAGGCCGACCACCTGGCCGCCTCGCTGGGGCTGCGCAGCGCGGACTGGGCGGACCTGGAGGAGGAGCTGGCCGCCGCCGATCTCGTGCTGGCCTGCACCGGGGCGAGCGAGCACGTCATCACGGCGGAACTGGCCGAGCGGCTCGCGCAGGCCCGGCAGGGCCGTCCGCAGGCCTACATCGACCTGGCGGTTCCCCGGGACGTCGCCCCGGCCGCAGCCGAATACGTGACGGTGGTCGACCTGGCCGTGGTGGGCGAGTACCTCAGCGCCGGCGGGGGCGGGGAACCGGCCGTGGCGGCGGTCCGTGACCTGGTCACCGCCGAAGTCGCCGATTTCATCGTGCTGCGGCGCCAGACCGCCGTCGCCCCGATCGTGGCGGCGCTGCGCCGCAAGGCCGCCGAAGTGGTCCGCGCCGAACTGGAGCGGCTGGACGCCAAGCTGCCCGGCCTGGACGACGCGACCCGCCGCGAGGTCGAGAACACGGTGCACCGGGTCGCCACCAAGCTCATGCACGCGCCCACCGTGCGAGTCAAGGAACTGGCCAGCGCCGACGCCGCCGGTGACTACACCACCGCGCTGCGCGAGCTATTCGACCTCGACTGCCGCACCGTGGCTGCGGTCTCGGTGCCCTCGGGCCCCGGATGGACCACGTGAGCCGTCCGCTGCGACTCGGCACCCGCAGGAGTGCCCTGGCCAGGACCCAGTCGGCCTGGGTGGCCGCCCGCCTGGCCGCGCTGGGGGCGCCGTGCGAGCTGACCGAGGTGATCACCGAAGGCGATGTCAACCAGGCGCCGCTCACCCAGATCGGCGGCACCGGCGTTTTCGCCTCCGCATTGCGCCAGGCGCTGCTGGCCGGTGAGATCGACCTGGCGGTGCATTCCCTCAAGGATCTCCCGGTGGCACCCGAGCCCGGGCTCGTGGTGGCGGCGATCCCGGAGCGGGAGGACGTGCGCGACGTGCTCATCGCCGCCGATCCGGGCGTGCGCTCCCTGGCGGATCTGCCGCCCGGGGCGGTGCTGGGCACCGGGTCGCCGCGGCGGGCCGCCCAGCTGCGCCAGGCGCGGCCCGACCTGCGCTGCCAGCCCATCCGCGGCAATGTCGGCACGCGGATCGGCCGGGTCACCCGCGGTGAGCTGGACGGGGTCGTGCTGGCCGGCGCGGGCCTGCGCCGGCTCGGCCTGACCAGCCAGATCTCGGGATATCTATCCACGGAGGTGATGCTGCCCGCAGCCGGCCAGGGGGCGCTGGCGGTGGAGTGCCGCGCCGATGACGAGCGCACGGTTCAGGTGCTGGCCGCGATCGACGACCCGGCCACGCGGGTATGCGTGGAGCTAGAGCGGGAGTTGCTGGCCGCCCTGGAGGCGGGGTGCACGGCGCCGGTCGGCGCCTATGCGCGGATCGTGGACGCGTCCGGGTGCCCACACGAGGCACCCGGACGCGGTGATGAGGCAGAGTCGTCCGGTGCGGACGGAGCGCTCATCCACCTGGACGCCTTCGCGGGCACTAGCCAGGCTGGCCTGCGCGTTCATGTCAGGCGACCACGTGCGCACGCCGGAGGGCTGGGGCGCGCCACCGCAGAGCAGATGTTGTCGCGCCTGGACAGCGAGGGCGCCCGGATAGCAACGCCGGAGGACATGTGAACGAGACGAGCGCGGCGGCCGGCGCGATAGCCGGACCGATAGCCAAGGGTCGAGTAGCCTTCGTCGGCGTGGGTCCCGGGGACCCTGGGCTACTCACCCTACGCGCGAGCGAACTTCTGCGATCGGCCGACATCATCGTCTACGGCCCCGAGCCGCTGCCCGCCCTGGTGAGTTCCTTCGTGCGTCCGGATGCGCAGGTGCTGCGGGCCCGTACCGGCCCGGTCCCGGCCGCGGTGCCCGGGATGCGCCCGCCCCGGCCGGGGGAGGACGGCGCTGCCGGGGAGTTCGATTTCGCCAGCTACCGCCTGCCGCCGGGCACCGATCACGTGCTCGTGGTGCGGCTGTGCGGGGAGGATCCGGGACTGTGGACCCCCTTCGGCGACGAGGTCGCGGCCGCCCGCGATAGCGGTTTCGAGGTCGAGGCGGTCCCGGGGATCAGCACGGTCTCGATGGTGCCGGCCTATATCGGCGTCCCGCTCATCTCGGACGGCTCCTCCTCGGTGTTCACCTCCTGGGGCCCGAGCATCAGCGGCGCCGACTTCGCCGAGGGCCCCGCCGGGGCCGTGCCCGTGGTCCTCGTGGGC
>CAMCQD010000027.1 GCA_945876925.1 uncultured Dermatophilus sp. | reverse complement strand
CCGGGACCCGTGACCTGGCCAGCGCCGTCAGGCGGGCTGACATCGTGGTGGCCGCAGCCGGGAAGCCGGGGCTCATCACCGCTGACATGGTCAAGCCGGGCGCGGCCGTGCTCGATGTGGGCGTATCGCGGATCGACGGCACGATCGCCGGGGATGTCGCTCCCGGGGTGGCCGGGGTCGCCGGCTGGATCTCACCCAACCCGGGCGGGGTCGGCCCGATGACCCGGGCGATGCTGCTCACCAACGTCGTCGAGGCCGCCGAGCGCCAGGCCGGCGGGGCTTCCCCGCCCGGGACTGGCGCGCTCCGGTGAGGTCCGTTACCGGCCGGCTGCGGGACTGGTGGTGGCTGGCGGCGCTATTCGCCTTCGGGTGGGCATTCGTGGCCGCCGGCTGGGTGCTGGCCGGCGGCGCGGTGATGACTGTGGCCTTCGCGGTGGCGTTCTACCTGCGCCGTAGTAGAAACGGCTCCGTCCGGCTGGGCGCCCTCGCCCTGCGCGAGCGCGCGCTCGATGAGTGGTTCTACCTCGCCTTCGCGGTCAACATCGGCGGGGCGACCCTGCTGGTGACGCGCCACCTGGACGTGATGTACCTGGCGGCGGCCGACGCGGTGCTCGCGCTGGTGGCCGGCTGGATCGTGCTCCGCCCGGCGAGGTTGCGCTCCCGCCCGGCGGCGGGGGCGTCCGGCCGGTGAGCCAGTTCGCAGGCGGTCCTGGTCCCCAGTCGCGGCTGCGGGCCCGCACGGGCCTGGGCACGGTCACGGTGGTGCGGGCCTATGACGTGACCGCGCGGATGCGCCGGGTCGAGTTCACCGGCGAGGGCCTGCGCGATGCGGTATCCACCGGCCCCGGCGAGCGCGTCAAGGTGACTTTCCCCGAGCGGGGGCGGTTCACCGGCGACCCTGCCGAGGAGGCCGTGGTGCGGCGCCGCCGCCGCACCTACACCCTGGTCGACCTCGACCCGCGCGCCGGGACGGCCCGGATCGACTTCGTGCTGCACCCCGGCGGGGTCGGGGCCGCGTGGGCCGCCGCCGCGCAGCCGGGCGACCAGATGCGGCTCACCAGCCCGGCCGGGGGATTCACCGTCCCCGGCGACGCCGGTGAGATAGTGCTCATCGCCGATGAGACCGGGCTGCCGGCCGCGCAGGCCATCGCCGCCAGCCTGCCGGGCGGGGCGAGCACGCGAGCCTACCTGGAGATTGCTGACCCGGGTGAGCGTCAGGAGGTGCCCTCCCCGGCGAACCTGTCGCTGACCTGGCTGGAACGCGATGGCGCTCCGTACGGTGAGCCGATGACCGCCCTGGCAGACCGGCTCACCGGGGCCGGGCCCGGCCCGGGCGAGGCGCTGCGCGCCGATGCCGTGGTCTGGATCGCGGGGGAGTCCGCGGCAGTGCGCACGCTGCGCACCGCGCTCATCACCCAGGCCGGGCTTGACCGGCACCGGATCGACGCGGTCGCCTACTGGACGCAGGGTCGCTGACCGCGCGCACTCCGGGCGCGCGCGGCGCCCCGGGCAACCAACGGGTGAGGGGCCGGCCCTGATCCGGGTACCGGCCCCTCACGCGCGTCTGCGCGGGCCCGCCTGCGTTGTGCCGACGGGAACTGGCGTCAGGTCAGATGAGGCCCAGCTCGGTGACGGCGGCCTTCTCATCGGCCAGCTCGGCGACGGAGGCGTCGATCTTGGCGCGGCTGAAGTCGTTGAGCTCCAGGCCCTGCACGATCTCCCAGTCACCGTTCTTCGTGACCACGGGGAAGGAGCTGATGAGGCCCTCCGGCACGCCGTATGAGCCGTCGGAGGTGACGGCCATCGAGACCCAGTCGCCCTCGGCGGAGCCGAGCAGCCAGTCGCGGGCCGCGTCGATGGTGGCGTTGGCCGCGGAGGCAGCCGAGGAGGCCCCGCGGGCTTCGATGATGGCCGCGCCGCGCTTGGCGACGGTCGGGATGAAGTAGTCCGCGATCCAGGCTTCGTCGCCCACGGCCTCGGCGGCGTTCCTGCCGCCGGCCTCGGCGTGGTAGACGTCCGGGTACTGGGTGGCCGAGTGGTTGCCCCAGATGGTCATCTTGCGGATCTCGGTAACCGGCACGCCGAGCTTGCGGGCGAGCTGGCTGATGGCGCGGTTGTGGTCGAGGCGGGTCAGCGCCGAGAACCGCTCGCGCGGGATGTCGGGGGCGTTGCTGGCCGCGATGAGGGCGTTGGTGTTGGCGGGGTTGCCGGTGACGCCGATGCGGATGTCGTCGGCCGCGTGCGCATTGAGGGCCTTGCCCTGGGCGGTGAAGATCGCGCCGTTGGCCTCGAGCAGGTCGCCCCGCTCCATGCCCTTGGTGCGCGGGCGCGCCCCGACGAGCAGGGCGAGGTTGGCGCCGTCGAAGATGACGTTGGGGTCGTCACCGATCTCGACGCCGGCCAGCGTGGGGAACGCGCAGTCGTCGAGTTCCATGACCACGCCTTCGAGGGCTTTGAGGGCGGGCGTGATCTCGAGCAGGCGTAGCTCGACGGGCGTGTCGTGGCCCAGCAGGGCGCCGCTGGCGATCCGGAACAGCAGGCTGTATCCGATCTGTCCGGCGGCTCCGGTAACGGCGACCTTGACGGGGGTTGTGCTCACGGTCATCAGCCTTTCCGCGACGATGAGGTGCATCGACGATTGGGAGCATCGTTTCGATTCTTCGACGCTATCAAAGGCTGCCTGCGCTGGCGTGCGGAACTGCCCGCAGCCCCGCTCCCGGTGCGCGACCGGCGGCCGCGCACCGGGCGGCGGCCCGGTCACCTGCGCCGGGCGCCCCGCCCCGGGCGGGCGATCCGGGGGGCAGGGCGCGGCGGCCCTCAGGCGCGGGCGGGTTCGCGCTTCTCGCCGGTGATGAGCGCGTAGGTGGCTCCGGCGATGGCGGCGCCGAGGATGGGAGCGACCCAGAACAGCCACAGCTGCCCGGGGGCGCCGTCGCCGTTGAAGAACGCGACCGCGGTGGAACGGGCCGGGTTCACCGAGGCGTTGCTGACCGGGATGAGGATGAGGTGCACCAGGGTGAGGGCCAGGCCGATGGCCAGCGGGGCGAATCCCTGCGGCGCACGCGGATCGGTGGCGCCCAGGATGACGTACATGAACATGCCCGTCACCACGACCTCGGCGAAGAACGCGGCCGCCAGGCCGTAGCCGCCGGGGGAGTGCGCGGCGTAGCCGTTGGCCGCCATGTTGCCGGCCGGGTCGAAACCGGGGCGCCCGGAGGCGATGGCGAACACGAGCGTGCCGGCCACGAGCCCGGCGACGACCTGCGCGGCGATGTACGCGGGGACGTCCTTCCAGGCGAACCGGCGGGCGACGGCGGCGCCGATGGTGACTGCCGGGTTGAAGTGGCCGCCGGAGACGTGCCCCACGGCGTACGCCATGGTGAGCACCGTCAGCCCGGCTGCCAGGGAAACCCCGGCGAACCCGACCCCCATGTTGACCGGGACGGGGTCGTCCGAGAGGAACTTCGCGGCGAACACGGCGGTGCCGCAGATGCCCAGGACGAGCCAGAAAGTGCCGAGGAATTCGGCGCCGATTCGCTGAGGAAGACCAGGTGCTGGCATGGGGGACTCCTTGCTGAACGGGCGGCCCCCGCACTGCGCCGGGGCCGGCGACAGCCTGCCGTGATCGCTGCGCTGCGATCTCAGGCCGTACTCGACGCTATCCCGCCAGGCTTGCGCGAGTCTCCGGATATTGACCTGAAATTAATTGGTGCGCAGTCGAATTCAGTAGTAATCGGACGCCTGGGGAAAGCGGGGCGGCCCGCCCGGGAACCGCCACCCTAGGATGGCCAGCGTCGTCCGGTCGCCGGAGCCGTCCTCCGGTGAGGTAACCCCCAGCGAAAGGCTGAGCAATGCCGAAAGTCGCCGTAGTCACCGGAGCGAGCAGCGGGATCGGCGCGGCTACCGCGCGGACGCTGGCGCAGCAGGGCTTCCACGTCATCCTCGGGGCGCGCCGCCTCGACCGGATCGAGCAGATCGCCGCAGAGACCGGCGGGCGGGCCGTCGCGCTCGACGTTACCGACGACCACTCGGTGGCACGGTTCGTCGCCCAGGCGGACCGGTGCGACGTGCTGGTCAACTGCGCCGGCGGGGCGATCGGCCGGGAGAGCATCGCCGAATCGGCGATCAGCGACTGGCAGGCCATGTATGACACCAACGTGCTGGGCACCGTCCGCATGGTCAAGGGGCTGCTCCCGGCGCTCATCGCCTCCGGTGACGGCCAGATCATCAACGTGGGCTCGATCGCCGGGCACGAGGCCTACGCCGGTGGCGGCGGCTACAACGCGGCCAAGTTCGCCGTGGCCGCGCTCACCCGCGTGCTGCGGATCGAGCTGCTCGGGCAGCCGGTCCGGGTGTGCGAGATGGACCCGGGCATGGTCGAGACCGAGTTCTCGCTCGTGCGGTTCCGGGGCGACCAGGCTGCTGCCGACGCGGTGTACCGCGGGATGACGCCGCTGAGCGCGCAGGACATCGCCGATGCGATCGCCTGGATCGTGGCCCGCCCGCCGCACGTCAACGTCGACCGCATCGTCATCCTGGCCCGTGACCAGGTTTCCGCCACCATCGCCCACCGCACCCAGGACTGACTCCCGGGGGCGGGCGACCGCAGCCACCCTTACCTCCCGGGTCAGAGGGGCACGCCGGGCCGTGGCCGGCCCGGCGTGCCGCCTGGCGGTGCCGGGTGCCGCGCCGGTCAGCCCTTGCGGCGGCCGAACATGCGCCGGAAGAAGCCCTGCGTGCCCTGCTCGGGGGCCGGTTCCGGAGCAGGGGCCGGCTCGGCGGCTGGTGCTGATGCGGGTGCGGCGGGCTCGTCCCCGGCCGGTTGCGCTGATTCCGGAGCCGGTTCCGGCGCAGCTGCGGCCGGTTCCGGGTCGGTCTGCGCCGCTGGCCCGTCCGCTGCCGGGACGGCTGGCTCGGCCCCCGTCCCGGGCTCGCTGGCGGGAGCGGGCTCCTGCGGCCCGCTGACCGCCCCGGGCGCGGGAGCGGCGAAGGGCGGGGTGACGATGGCGGCCGTCTCCTGCCCGGGCTCTGCCGAAGCCTCCGGCTCTGCCGCAGCTTTCTGCTCCGCCGCAGCGGGCCCGGCGGCGGGCTCCCCGGCAGGTTCCGCGGCCTGCGCCGGATCCGGTTCCGCGGCGAACGGGTCGTCGTAGTCCAGTCCGACGAAGCGCTTACTCTCCTCGGAGAACACGTACACCCCGTCGGCCCGGGACAGCGCCTGGGTGATCCGCTCGGCCGCCTCCCGGTGCGTCCCTTGCGGATCGGCCTCGCCGGACAGGTCGATCATCGTGGTGCACTGCCCGATCCGGCGCTGGCGCAGCGGGGGGGCGAAGGCCGCGTACCGGGTGCCCAGCCCCTCGGCCTCGTCGTCGTACCAGAAGGTGAAGGTGTACCCGCCCAGCGTGAGGGTCACGTCGAGCGCGCCCTGCGCCGTGCTGGCGCCGCCGTCCTCCTCCCCGCCGAACAGCTCATGCAGCAGTGACTCCAGCTCGCCCTTGGGGAGGGTCTGCTCATTCGCGGCGAAGACGATGTGCGGGTACGACGAACCAGCCATGGCACCCATCCTCGCCTATCGGCCTGCCCGGTAGCGACCGGGGTGCCGGCTGCGAGACTGCCCGCCCTGACGTGCCCGGCGAGCCTGCCTGCCCCCGGCCCGGGCTCGCAGGGGATACCGTTCAGGCGAACCGACCGTCCGCCTCCCCTCGTAGATATCTCGATATCAAGGTACGTTGGCGGGAGGCCGCACCGTGACGAAGGAGCCGAAGTTCATCGTGACCAGTAACCAGATCGTGTGGACGCTGACCGACGAAGCCCCGGCCCTGGCGACGTACTCGCTGCTGCCCATCGTCCGGGGGTTCGCCAGCGCGGCCGGTATCGACGTGACCACCAGCGACATCTCGCTGGCCGGCCGCATCCTGGCCCAGTTCCCGCAGCGGCTGGGCGAGGAGCAGCGCGTCGCCGATGACCTGGCCGCGCTGGGCGCGCTCACCCAGGACCCGGCGGCCACCATCATCAAGCTGCCGAACATCTCCGCCTCGGTGCCGCAGCTCAAGGCGGCCATCGCCGAGCTGCAGGCCGCGGGCTTCCCGGTGCCGGACTACCCCGAGCGCCCGGCCACCGACGCCGAGCGCGAGGTCGCCGCAGCCTACGCCAGGGTGCTCGGCTCGGCGGTCAACCCGGTGCTGCGCGAAGGCAACTCAGACCGGCGCGCGCCCGCGGCGGTGAAGGCGTTCGCCCAGCGTCATCCGCACCGGCTGGGTGCCTGGTCGCCGGACACCAGGGCGCGCGTGGCCCACATGGACGAGGGCGACTTCTACGGCAATGAGAAGTCCATCGTGTGCTCCGCCCCGGCTGGCTTCTCCATCCGGTTCACCGGCGCTGACGGCGAGCAGACCGTCCTCGCCGGGGGCCTGTCCGCCTCGCCGGGGGAAGTGCTCGACGGCACCTTCATGTCGGTGGCCGCGCTGCGGTCCTTCTACGCCGCTGCGATCGAGGCCGCCAGGGCCGACGACCTGCTGCTCTCCCTGCACCTGAAGGCCACCATGATGAAGGTGTCCGACCCGGTGATGTTCGGGCACGCCGTCAGCGTGTTCTTCGAGGACGTGTTCACCCGGTTCGCCGCCCAGCTGGAGGCCGCCGGGGTCAACCCGGACCTGGGCCTGGGCGACCTGTACGCCAAGATCGCCACCCTCCCGCAGGCTGACCAGGACGCCATCGCCGGGGCCATCGAGGAGGCCCGCGCCTCCCGGCCCGCGCTGGCGATGGCCGACTCCGGCAGGGGCATCACCAACCTGCACGCGCCCAACGACATCATCGTGGACGCCTCCATGCCGGTGGTCGTGCGCGACTCCGGGCAGATGTGGAACGCCGCCGGGGAGCGTCAGCCGACGCTGGCGATGATCCCGGACCGGTGCTACGCCACCATGTACGCCGCGATCATGGAGGACTGCCGCCGCAACGGCGCCTTCGACCCGGCCACCATGGGCGATGTGCCCAATGTGGGCCTCATGGCCAGGAAGGCCGAGGAGTACGGCAGCCACCCGACCACGTTCGTCGTCCCGGCGGACGGCCGGGTCGAGGTGGTCAGCGACGCCGGCGAGGTGCTCATGGAGCACGACGTGCAGGCCGGGGACATCTGGCGCATGGCGCGCACCCAGGACGACGCCGTGCGCGACTGGGTGGGCCTGGCCGTGCGGCGCGCCCGGCTCTCGGGCACCCCGGCGGTGTTCTGGCTGGACGGCCACCGGGCGCACGACGCCAACATCATCGCCAAGGTCACCCGCTACCTGGGCGACCACGACCTCGACGGCCTCACCGTGCTCATCAAGGATCCGGTCGCGGCGATGGAGTACACCCTGGAGCGCCTCCGCCGCGGCGCGAACACCATCTCGGTGACCGGCAATGTGCTGCGTGACTACCTCACCGACTTGTTCCCCATCCTCGAGCTGGGCACCAGCGCCAAGATGCTCTCGATCGTGCCGCTGCTGGCCGGCGGCGGGCTGTTCGAGACCGGCGCGGGCGGCTCGGCACCTAAGCACGTGCAGCAGTTCGTCGCCGAGGGTTACCTGCGCTGGGACAGCCTGGGCGAGTTCTGCGCCCTGGGTGCCGCGCTGGAGCACATCGCGGTCAGCTCCGGCAACGCCAGGGCCCAGGTGCTGGCCGCCACGCTGGACGCGGCCATCGCCCGGTTCCTGGAGGAGGACAAGTCCCCGGCCCGCAGGCTCGGCGGGATCGACAACCGCGGCAGCCACTACTACCTGGCGCTGTACTGGGCGCAGGCGCTCGCTGAGCAGGACGCGGATGCCGGGCTGGCCGGGACATTCGCCCCGGTGGCCGAGCGGCTGGCCGCTGAGGAGGCGGTGATCGGCGCCGAGCTCATCGGCGCCCAGGGCACGCCGGCCGACCTGGGCGGGTACTACCGGCCCGACCCGGCTGCCGTGGCGGCCTCGATGCGCCCGAGCGCCACCCTCAACGCCATCATCGATTCCATGTGAGGTCGTGCGCGGGCCGCCGGTTTCCGGGACGATGGTGGCATGACCAGCCCGCCTGGCCCGCAGCTGCCCGGCCGCGCCCGGGCCCGGCCGGATGCGAAGTGCCCCATCCGGCCTGGTGACCCGTGCACGCTCTGCCATATCGGGGCCAGCGGCCCGCAGGACTGCCCGCTGGTGTACCTGGTCATGGACGACCCGGAGCTCAAGGAGGAGCTGGCCCGCTCCCGGCGCGCCCTGCGGGAACGCTGACCGGTGCCGGTGCTTGCGGGATGAAGGCCTGCCGGGCCCCCGCGCGAGCGCCCGGTCCCGGTCAGCAGGCAGGATGGGCGGTATGCGAGTCATCACGGCGAACGTCAACGGCATCCGGGCGGCAGTGCGGCGGGGAGCGGTGCCCTGGCTGGTGGCTGCGGAACCCGATGTGCTGGCCCTGCAGGAGACGCGGGCGACGCGGGCCCAGTTCGACCAGGCGATCGCCGGGACCCCGCTGGCCGGTTACACCGTCCACCTCGCCGGCAGCTCGGCCGCCGGGCGGGCCGGGGTGGCCCTGCTAACCCGCCCGGGCTGGCAGGTGTCCGAGCCCGTCATCGGCCTGCCTGATCCGGGCCCCCAGGCCGCCCCCGGGGCGATGGTGCTCGCGGATGAGGGGCGCTGGCTGGAGGCCACGGTGCAGGCCCCGTTCGGCCCGGTCACGCTCGCCTCGGCGTATGTGCACAGCGGTGACGCGGCCCGCCCCGAGGTGATGGCGGCCAAGTACGCCATGCTCGACGCGGTGACCGCGCGGCTGCGCCGGGCCCGGGATGACGACGAGCCGCTGCTGGTGGCCGGTGATCTCAACGTCGCTCATCGTGAGGCAGACATCAAGAACTGGCGGGGCAATGTGAAGAAGGCCGGGTTCCTCCCGCAGGAGCGCGCTTATCTCGACGCATGGATCGACGGCGGCCTGGTCGCCGATATCGGCCGCGAGCAGTCCGGGCCCGGTCCCGGGCCGTACACCTGGTGGACCTGGCGCGGCCAGGCGTTCGACAATGACGCCGGCTGGCGGATCGACTACCAGCTGGCTACGCCTGCGCTGGCGGCCCGGGTCCGGCATCATGAGATCGGCCGGGCGGCCGAGTACTCCCAGCGGTGGAGCGATCATGCGCCGGTGATCGTGGACTACGGGCGGTGATCTTCCCGGGCGGGACTCTCATCGGCGCCGAGGCTCTTACCATGAAGCAGTGACCACCGAGGCCACTGCGTTCGCCAAGGCACTGCGCGACGCGATTCATGCCAGCGGATATACACTCGCGCAGCTGCGGGCGACGCTGTCCGAGCGCGGCGTCCCGGTCAGCGCGGCGACGCTGAGCTACTGGCAGTCGGGCCGGTCGCGGCCGGAACGGCAGAACTCGGTCGTGGCGGTGGGGGTGCTGGAAGAGGTGCTGGAGGTGCCGCGCGGTTCGCTGGCCGCGCTGCTGCCGTTGCGCGGCACCCTCAGCCCCGATGTCACGGCGTTCCCGACGCCGCCGTCCCGGCACGACGCCGGGTACGGCGGTCACGCGGAGGCGGCCCTCGCCCAGCTCGGGCTGGATCTGGACGGCGGGCTGGCCCGGCTGAGCATCCACGACCGGATCACCCTGGACGCGCTCGGGGTCATGCGGGAGCATTCCGCCCGGCTCACCTTGCTGGCCCGGCGTGAGGGCGTGGACCGGCTCGCCCTGTGGACCGATATCGAGGACGCCGGTGCCTATCCGGTGATCCGGCCGGTGATGAACTGCCGCCTGGGCCGGAACTCCTACTGGGATCAGGGCGTCGCCGCCGAGCTGCTGTTCGAGCGGCCGCTGCGCGCCGGTGAGCCGATGATGGTCGAGTTCCGCTGCGAGCTGGTGGGCGGCACCGAGCCGCAGGTGAAGTTCTGCCGGGGGACGGTCGGGGCTACTAAGGAGACCGTCGTCGAGATGCGGTTCGACCCGACCATGGTCCCGGCTAGCATCGAGCGGTTCGCTGCCGGCGATTCCGGCAGCGAGCAGGCCACCTCGCTGCGGGTGCAGAACCCGGTCACCGCGGTGTTCGTGCAGCCCGGTCCGGGACATCACGGGCTGCGCTGGACGTGGTGAGGTCGTGTGAGGGCACGTGCGCGCGTGCAGGGGGGCATGTGAGCTGATGCGCAGTCCGCGATCCGTCCCGGTGAGGGGATGGCACCGATGACGGGTAAGCCCGAGGCCCCGGACGCTGGCCTCGACGTGTTCGCCAGCACGCTGCGCGACGCCATCCGTGCCCGGGGGCTGAGCCTGGAGCGGGTCC
>CAMCQD010000026.1 GCA_945876925.1 uncultured Dermatophilus sp. | reverse complement strand
TGAGTGTGCCCGGTGGAATCCGAACGCGGTCCGCGCTCCCGGTGAGCGCGCTGGTCACGGCCCTGGCGCTGTTCCTGCCCGCGGTCACCGGATGTTCCGGGGGCAGCGGCACGCCCGAGCGCACGCCCGCCCAGCTGCTTGAGACCGCTAAGGCCAACGCCGACGCCGCCACCTCGGTGCACGTCACCGTCACCTCCCGTGACGTGCCCGGTGAGGCGATGGGCATCCTCGGCCTGGAGGGGACGGGCACTCGTGCCCCGGCGTTCTCCGGCACGGTCACCGCCCGGATCAGCGGCGTCGTCGCCACCGTGGACGCCGTCGCGATCGGCCCGGACCTGTGGCTCAAGCTCCCGTTCTCCTCGCGGCACGCCCGCGTCAGCCCCGCGGACTGGGGCCTGCCCAGCCCGGTCCGGCTGTTCTCCGCGGACGAGGGCCTGACCACGCTGCTCACCGCCACCCAGGATCCGGCCGACGCGGGCCAGGAACGCGACGGCGACCAGGTGGTGCGCACCATCACCGGCACGGTTCCCGGCTCGGTCGTCTCCGGTGTGCTCGCCACCGGCGACCCCGCCGGCGCGTACCAGGTCACCTTCGGGATCACCGAGCCGGACACCAGATTCGCCTCGGCCAGCATCACCGGTCCGTTCTTCTCCGGCGGCAACTCCACCTACGACCTGTCCCTGGACCGGTACGGCGAGCCCGTGCGGATCAGCGCGCCGTGACGCCCGGCGCACGCCGGGTGCTCACCCTGGCCTCGGCCGCGGTCGCCCTGGCCGCCGCAGACACGTACGTCGTCGTGCTCGCCCTGCCGGACATGATGGCCGGGGCGGGCCTGTCCATCGACGACCTCACCCGGGCCACTCCGATCATCAGCGGATTCCTCCTCGGCTACATCGCCGTGCTGCCGCTCATCGGGCGGCTGTGCGATGTCGTTTCCCGGCGGCGGGTGCTGACCGGCTGCCTGCTCCTCTTCGTCGCCGGGTCGGTGATCACCGCGTTATCGGCGGACCTGGGCGTCATGGTCGCCGGCCGCGTGCTCCAGGGCACTGGCGGAGGCGGACTGGTCCCGGCCACGCTGGCCCTGGTCGCCTCCCACTGGCCCCCAGCCCGGCGCGGCACCCCGCTCGGCGTCGTCGGCGCGGTGCAGGAGATCGGCAGCGTGCTCGGGCCCCTGCTCGGCGCGGCCATCCTCGCGGCCGGCACGTGGCGGGACATCTTCTGGGTCAACGCCGCCGCCGGTGCCATCCTGGCCGCCGCCCTGGCGACTGGTCCCGCGGCCCGCCCCCGCCTCACCGCCCGGAACGGCCTGTTCGCGGCATCTACTGCTGCGCTCGTCCTGTCCCTGGCTGCCCCGCGCGGCCTGACCCGGCACGTCCTCCTCGGGCTGCCCTTCGTGCCGCTTGGCGGGGGCGGCAGCCGGCTGGACACCCCCCTCGGCTGGGCGGCGCTGGCCGGCCTGTCCGCCTGCGGGGTGTGGTCCGCGTACGCCCGCCGGGATGTGCTCGCCCGCGTCGACCTGCCCGGGGCCGCCTGCGCCGCAATCGCCCTGGGTTCGCTCGTGCTCACCTTCGCCTCGGCCGATCCGCAGCGTGAGGCGATCGGCCCGTGGGGCATCGTGCTGCTCCCCGCCGGGGTGGCGGCGCTAGCGGCGGGCGCCTGGTGGCACCGGCACGCTCCCAGCCCGCTGATCCCGCGCGGCCTGGTCACGCCCGTGGTCGCCTGCGGCCTGCTCACCAGCCTCGCCGTCGGCGCGGCCCTGGTCGCCATCGTGGTCGACGTGCCGGTGCTGGCCCGGCTCACCCCCGCCCATGACCAGGCCGATGCGGCGCTGGTGCTCGTCCGCTTCCTGCTGGCCCTGCCGGCCGGGGCGTTTACCGGGGGAGTGCTGCTGCGCCGTCTCGCCCCCGGGCCGGTCGCCGCCGCAGGCCTGGTCGTCGCTGCCGCCGCCCTGGGCGTCATGGCGACCTGGCACCGCGGCTCCCTGGAGGAGACCGTGCCCGCCACGCTCACCCTCATCGCCGCCGGGGCCGGGCTCGGCCTGGCGATCGCGCCGGTGAACGCCGCCGTGCTCGACGCGGTCAGCGCCGGCAGTCACGGCGTCGCCGGGTCCCTGGTCGTCGTCGCCCGGATGACCGGCATGGTCGCCGGCCTGGCCCTGCTCACCGCGTACGGCGTGCGCAGCTACTACGCGCACGTCGCGGCGCTGCCCGCGGATGCGGCGCTGCACCACCCGGAGATCCTGCTCGACGCCGCCGTGGTCCAGGTGCGGGCCGTGTTCGCCGGGGCCGCCGGATGCGCCCTGGCCGGGGCGCTGCTCGCCTGCGGGCTCGGGCTGCGCCGGGATCACGCCGGCCAGGACTCCAGCCGGTAGGCCGCGTCCCAGAACATCCATTCGCACCGGGTCGCGGTCAGGTACGCCCCGGTCATCCGCTCCCTGCCCGCCGCAGCCGCCCCCGCCGCCGCCTCATCGACCAGTTCGCTTGCCTGGCGGGCCGATCCGGCGAACGCCGGGTTCTCGTAGGTGGCGATCCAGTCGCCGTAGGGGTGCGCGGACAGGTCCCCGCCGGGCAGCTGCGCGCGGGCCGCCGCGGCCAGCCGGGCACCTACGTCGGCGTAGACGACGAAGCAGGGCAGCACCGCCGCGGCCAGGCTGGCGTAGTCGCCCCGGGTGGCCTCGGCCAGGAGGAAGCTCGTGTACAGCACGCACGTGGGCGAGGGCGCCGGGCCGGTGAGCACATCGACGTGGCTGGCGTGCAGCAGCAGTTCCACCTCGATGGCCTCGGTCCCTGCCTTGCCCCAGAACACCTGCGCCTGCGGGGTGGGTGCCAGCGCCGCCAGGGCCGCCAGCGCCCGGGCGTAATCGCGCAGGTAGTGCGCGTCCTGGGCGAGGTAGTAGCCGAACCGCTCCCGGCTGAGCGACCCGTCGGCCAGTTCCCGGACGAAGGCCAGCTGGCCGATCCGCTCCCGGATGCCGCTGGAGGCTTCCCACAGCTGCGCGCTGAAACCGCTCATCCTCGTCCTCCCCAGAGCTGCCAGAAGTGATGCACCGGGCCGTGCCCGTGCCCGATGCCCAGTTCGCCGGCGTGGATGAGCGCCTGGGTGATCCACTCCTTCGCGTCGATGACGGCGGCCCGCCAGCCGTCCCGCTGCGGCCGCAGCGCCGCCAGCGCCGAGCTGAGCGTGCAGCCGGTGCCGTGCGTGTGAGGTGTGTCCACCGCCTGGGCGGCCAGGTCGATGACGCCGCCGGAGTCGGCGAACACGTCCGTGGCGGCGGCGTCGAGCCGGTGCCCTCCCTTGACGAGCGCGGCGCGGGCCCCCAGGTCGCGCAGGGCGAGCGCCTGGGCGCGCATCCCGGCGACGTCCCCGGCCTCGTCGCTGCCCAGCAGCACCGCGGCCTCGGGCAGGTTCGGCGTGACCACGTCGGCCAGCGGCAGCAGGCCGCGGATCGCGGCGGTGGCGTCCTCGTCGAGCAGCCGGTCCCCGCTGGTGGCGACCATCACCGGGTCGAGCACGACGTAGGCCGGGGTCAGCCCGGCGGCGGCGCGCTGGCGCTGATAGCCGCTGAGCAGCTCCCCGACGGCGGTTGCCAGCCCGGCGGTGGCGAGCATCCCGATCTTGATCGCGTCGATCCGCACATCGCTGGTGAGGGTTGTGAACTGCGCCCGCACGAAATCCTCCGGGACGTGGTGCACCCCGGTCACCCCGAGGGTGTTCTGCGCGGTGAGCGCGGTGAGGACGCTCGTGCCGAACGCGCCCAGCGCCGAGAAGGTCTTCAGGTCGGCCTGGATCCCCGCCCCGCCGGAAGGGTCGCTGCCCGCGATGGTCAGGGCCACCGGGGGTATATTCACGCTGCTCATCTGCTCGTCCTCTCCCGCTCCGGCTGCCCGGCCGCGGCCCAGCTGTCCGCCAGCAGGCGGGTCGCGGCGGTGACGTCCTCCTGGCCGCAGATCGCGCTCACCACGGACATCCCGTCGATCCCGGCCGCCCGGATCGCGGCCGCGTCAAAGGCCTTCACCCCGCCGATCGCGCAGGTCGGCCAGGGGGAACGGGCCGCGATCTCGCCCAGGGCGGCCAGCCCCCTGGCGGGCGCGTGGCCGGGTTTGGTGCCCGTGGGCCGCATCGGCCCCAGGCCGAGGTAGTCGAGGTACCCGCCGGGACGGTCCGAGGCGCGGCTGGCCGCGATGGCCGCGTCGAGCTGCTCCGGGGAGTTCACCGACAGCCCGAGGATCGCGTCGTCGCCGAGCAGGCTGCGGGCCTGCGGCACCGGCATATCGCCCTGCCCGACGTGCGCGCCGTCGGCCCCGGCCGCGGCCACCAGGTGCACCCGGTCGTTGAGCAGCACCGGCACCCCGCTGCCCCGCGCCGCCTCGACCACGTCGCGGGCCAGGGCAAGGAAGTCCTCGTCGCTGGCTGCGGGGTCGCGCACCTGCACCAGGGTGGCCCCGGCGGCGACTGCGAGCCGCACCGTCTGCGCCACCCCGGTGCGCGCGCACATGACCGAGTCGGTGACCAGGTACACCGACAGGTCCAGCGGGCGTTTCCGCGGCGGGCCGGCCATCAGGAGAGCCTCGCCCGCTGCGCGATGTGCTCCGGGGTGAGCGCGTCGAGGGCGTCCAGCAGGGCTACCGCGAAGCTGCCCGGCCGGGGGGCCAGGGCGATCGCGTCCTCGGCGGCGATGGTCAGGTGCGCGGTCGCCGCGACTGCGGCCAGCAGCGGCGGGACGACCCCGGCGGACGCGGCGATGAGCGCCCCCAGCGAGCACCCCGCCCCGGTCACCCGGGTGAGCATCGGGTCGCCGTTGGCCAGCCGCACCACGTGGCCGTCCGGGGAGACGAACACGTCCACCGGGCCGCTGGCCGCGACGACGCAGCCGTGCTGGCCGGCTATCTCGCGGGCTGCGCCGAGGGCTTCCTCGCCGGTCGCGGTCGAGTCGGTGCCGCGTCCCCCGGTCCCTCCGGCCAGGGCGATGATCTCCGAGGCGTTCCCGCGCACGATGTCCGGGCGGTGCCCGGTGAGCAGGTTGCGGGCCATCGGCGTACGCCAGGGCAGCGCCCCGATGGCCACCGGGTCGAGCACCCAGGGGGTCCCGGCGGTGCGGGCCCCGGCGGCCGCGGTGAACATCGCGGTGGTGGTGTCGTCGTACGGGGTGCCCAGGTTCACCAGCACCCCGGAGGCGGCGGCGGCGAATTCGCCGGCTTCATGCGGGTTGTCCACCATCGCCGGGCAGGCCCCGGCGGCGAGCAGCGCATTCGCGGTCCAGTTCGCCACCACGATGTTGGTCAGGCACTGGACCAGGGGAGCGGCCTGGCGCATCCGGGCCACCGCATCGGCGATCGTTCCCGGGCTCACTGCAGCAGAGGTCATCGCGACGTTCCTTCGCTAGCACTACCTAGATCAGGTTCAACGGGTCTCTCTCAGCCGCCTGCCACGGGCGGCACCCCGCGCCTGCGGGCACTCTAGCCCGGTCAGCCCGGTTCGGCTACCACGTGCGGTCAGCCCAGTTCGACGACCACGGGAGCGTGATCGCTGGCGCCCTTGCCCTTGCGCTCATCCCGGTCGATGAACGCGCCGGTGACCCGCCCGGCGGCGGCGGGGGAGGCCAGCGCGAAGTCGATCCGCATGCCCTCCCGCCTGGGAAAGCGCAGCTTCTGATAGTCCCAGTACGTGTACGTGCCCGGGCCGGGCGCGTACGGGCGGACCACATCGGCGTACCCGGCTGCCACGATCGCCTCGAACGCCGCCCGCTCCGCCGGTGAGACGTGCGTCTTGCCCTCGAAGGCGGCCATGTCCCAGACGTCCTCGTCGCGGGGGGCGACGTTCCAGTCGCCGGTGAGCAGGATCTGCGCCTGCGGGGCGGCAGCGAGCCACCCGGCCGCGGCGTCCCGCAGCCGGGCCAGCCAGCCGAGTTTGTAGGCGTAGTGCGGGTTGTCCAGCTCCCGCCCGTTGGGGATGTACAGCGACCACACATCGACGCCGCCGCAGCGGGCGCCCAGCGCCCGGGCCTCGGGCGCCGGCTCGGGGTCACCCCAGCCGGGCATCCCCGGGAAGCCGGTACGCACGTCCTCCAGCCCGGCGCGGGAGATGATCGCGACGCCGTTCCACTGGTTGAGCCCGTGCCGGGCCACCTGGTACCCGGCCTGCTCGAAGGGCTCTACCGGGAACTGCGCATCCGTGCATTTGGTCTCCTGCAAGGCGAGCACGTCCAGGTCGTGCCGCTGCAGCAGGCCCAGCGCCCGCCCGGCCCGGGTCCGGATGGAGTTGACGTTCCACGTCGCGATCCTCATTCCCGTGAGCCTAGCCGGGCGGGCCGCCTCCTATGCTGGGGCGCATGACGACGGCGCTCATCACCGGTGCCAGCAGCGGGCTGGGGGAGGAGTTCGCCGCCCAGCTCGCCGCCAGCGGCCACGACCTCGTGCTCGTGGCCCGCGATGAGGTGGCCCTGGACCGGGTGGCCGGCCGGCTGCGGGCCGCGCACGGTATCCGCGCCCGGGTGCTGCCGGCCGATCTGACCACGGATGCCGGGCTCGCGGCCGTCTCCCGGCGGCTCGCCGCGGGCGGCCCCGATGCTGCCGGGCAGGACGAGGCGGGCGGCGACGATGATGGCCTGGGCCCGGTGGACCTGCTCGTCGCCAACGCCGGCCTGGGATTGGCTACCTCGTTCACCGGCAGCCCGCTGGACGAGGAGGTCGCGATGCTCAGCCTGCTCACCACGGGGGTGCTCGTGCCCGCCCACGCCGCCGCCCGGTCGATGCGCTCCCGGGGCCGCGGGGCGATCATCACGGTCGCCTCGGTGGCGGCCTGGGTTCCCGGCGGCACCTACTCGGCCGCCAAGGCCTGGGCGCTGACGTTCACCGAGTCGCTGGCCGCCGAGCTGGCCGGTACCGGCGTCACCGCCACCGCGGTGTGCCCCGGCTTCACCCGCACCCGGTTCCATGAGCGGGCCGGGCTGGACGCCTCCGCCCTGCCCCGGTTCGCCTGGCTGGACGCCTCCGAGGTGGTCCGCCAGGGGCTCGCTGACGCCCGGGCCGGGCGGGCGGTCTCCGTGCCGGGACTGGGCTACCGGGTGCTGACCTGCGTGCTGGATGTGCTCCCGCGCGGCGCGGTGCGGGCCCTCACGGGCACCCGGAGGGCCGGACGGTAACCGCCCGGCCCTCGCCTGCCTCACCGGTCCTGGCAGGTCACGGTGCCGGCCTCACAGCAGCACCCGCGAGAGCGCGAAGCCGGCCGTGCAGCCGGTCAGCACGGCAATGAGGCCGGGGATGATGAAGCTGTGGTTGATGATGAACTTGCCGATCCGCGTGGTCCCTGAGCGGTCGAAACCGATGCAGGCGAGGTCGCTGGGGTAGGTCGGCAGGATGAAGTAGCCGTAGGCGGCCCCGAAGAATCCGACGACCGCGGCCGGTTCGACCCCTAGCTGCAGCCCCATCGGGACGATCGCCGCCACCGCCGCGGCCTGGCTGTTGACCAGCTTGCTCACGACGAACAGCACGAGCGCGTACGTCCACGGGGCGTCCCGCACTACCCCGGACAGGGCGTCCTCCACGCCGCTGATGTGCGCCTGGAAGAACGTCTCGCTCATCCAGGCGACCCCGAAGACGGCGAAGATCGCGACCATGCCTGCCTTGAAGACGCCGCTGTTAGGGATATCGGCGGTCTTGGGCTTGCAGACCAGGAGCATGACCGCGCCTGCGGCGAGCATGAGCATCTGGATGACCAGGTTCATCGACAGCGGCGAGGTGCCGCCCTCGTCGTCCGGGAAAGCCGGGCGCAGCGCGGTGAAGGCGCCGAGCACGACGACGATGGCGATGGTGGCGAAGAAGATGTACATGCCGTGGTAGGCCGACTTCGGATACGTCTTGTCTAGCAGCGTCATGCCGCCGCTGTAAATGAACGCCCGCTTCTGGGGGTCGGCGAGCTTGGCCTGGAATTCGGGGTCCTTATCCAGGTCCTTGCCCCGGCGCAGGCTCCAGATCGCGGCGACGAGCACGCCGCAGAAACTAGCCGGGATGGACACCGACAGGATCTGCGGGATGGAATACGAGCTTCCCCCGGCCGCGTTATTGGCCAGGATGGTCGCCAGCGACACGGTCGCCACCGACACCGGCGAGGCGGTGATGCCGACCTGGGCGGCCACGGAGGCCACCGCCATCGGCCGCTCGGGGCGGATGTTCTTCTGCAGCGCGATGTCCGCGATGATCGGGAACATGGTGTAAACCACGTGGCCGGTGCCGCACAGCAGGGTGAGGAACCACGTGGTCAGCGGCGCCAGGATGGTGATCCGCTCCGGATGCGCCCGGAGGACGCGCTCGGCGCCGCGCATCATCACGTCCAGCCCGCCGACGGTCTGCAGCACCGAGGCGCAGCCGATCACCGCGAGAATGGTGAGCATCACGTCGATGGGCGGCTCACCGGGGGCCAGCTTGAAGGCGAACACCAGGATGACCAGGCCGATGCCGCTGATGAGACCCAGCGACATCCCGCCGCTATGAGCGCCGAGTAACAGGGCCCCCAATACGACGACGAGTTGCAGGATGACGAGCACCGAGCCGATTTCCATGGCACCTCCACGGTGTGCGCGCACGTCTCCCCTGACGCGCGATGGCCGCCGGGGCGCGGGCACGCGTAGCCGCATCGGCAGCGGACCGTGATCGTTCGTCTGCGCTCGGCGGTGGGAACACGATAAGCGACCTATTCCCTGCCGGGTAGGCTATTTCGGCTGAATGGAGCCGTAATCGCGGTTTCCCGGAATCAGCCGTCCTCTCTTCACGGATTTTCACGGGCCTGGCCGGTATAGGGGATCCCGGTAATCGGCGGGCGCGGGAAATCCGGTGCCCCCGGTCCGGCGGCGCGCACCGGTAGGGTGGCGGGCGTGCATACTCCCGCCAGCTCCGCCGCTTCCGCATCCGCAGACCGGGCACGCCTGCTCAGCCTCATCAAGGCCACGGCGATCGTGCATGGCACGGTGACGCTCTCCTCCGGCCAGCAGGCCGGCTACTACGTCGACCTGCGCCGGATCACCCTCGACGGCGAGGCCGCGCCGCTCGTCGGCCGGGTGCTGCGGGAGCTGACCGCCGGGCTCGATTACGAAGCGGTCGGCGGGCTGACCATGGGCGCCGACCCGGTCGCCACGGCGATGCTGCATGCCGCCGCGGCCGCCGGGCAGCGCCTGGACGCCTTCGTGGTCCGCAAGGCCGGGAAGGCGCATGGGCTGCAGCAGCGGATCGAGGGGCCGTCCGTGCAGGGCCGCCGGGTCCTGGTGGTCGAGGACACGTCCACCACCGGCGGCTCCCCGCTGACTGCGGTGGAGGCGTGTCGCGAGGCGGGGGCCGAGGTGGTCGCGGTGGCGGTCATCGCCGACCGGTCCTCCGGGGCTGCCGAGCGGATCAGGCAGGAAGCCGGGGTGCCGTATCTGTACGCCTTCGACCTGGCCGATCTGGGCCTGGCCTGAGCCCGTGTTCCCGGCGGACGCGTACTGCCCGGCGGGCTGGGTCGCTGACCTGCCGTTACGATAGGCGCGAGACCTCGCGCGCGGCCACCGCCGGCTACAGGGGGATATGCGAGCCGCTGGCGCGGGGCGGCTTGCCGACAACGCCGAACCCGGGAGTTGCTTTGTTCGCATTCATGCTCGTACTGCTCATCCTCCTAGCCATCGTCGCGGGAGCCGTCGTCTTCGGGGTCTCCTCGTACAACGGCCTCATCAAGTCACGGAATCTCGTGCAGGAGGCCTGGCGCCAGATCGACGTCGAGCTCAAGCGGCGCCACGACCTCATCCCCAACCTCGTCGAGACGGTCAAGGGCTACGCCGCGCACGAGTCCGGCACGCTGGAGGCCGTGATGTCGGCCCGGTCCAAGGCGATGTCCGGGGCGCAGAACCCGGGCCAGCTCGCTGAGAACGAGGGCGAGCTGAGCCAGGCCCTGGGCCGGCTGCTGTCCGTCACGGAGGCCTACCCGGACCTGAAGGCCAACGCCAACTTCGCCGAGCTGCAGCGTGAGCTGTCCGCCACCGAGGACCGGATCGCCTCCGGGCGGCGCTACTACAACGCCACCGTGCGCGAGCTGAACACCAAGGTCGAGTCGGTGCCGACGAACTTCTTCGCCGGGATGGCCGGGGTCACCAAGGAGGAGTACTTCCAGGCTGAGCCGGCCGCGCAGAACGCGCCTACCATCGACTTCGGCCAGGGCAGCGGCACCATCGCCGGGCCCGGGCAGGGCGGCCAGGGGTACGGCCAGGTCACCGGCGGGCAGGCGCCGGGCCAGCTGCCCGGCGGGTACGACGCCTCCCAGGGGCTCGGCCAGAACTACACCCCGAGCCCGATCCAGGACAAGCGCCCCGGGGAACAGGGCAGCTGAGCCGTCCCGCCCGCGCGGGCGGTACCAGGTGAATCCGGTGCACCGGCAGATCGGCGTGGGGCCCTGGGCGTCGCCCCCCCCCCCCGGCCCCGACGCAGCCCCCCACCACCCCGAGCAGCGCGCCGCCCCGGCCCCGCGCCCAGTCGGGGGCCACGACCGATACAG
>CAMCQD010000025.1 GCA_945876925.1 uncultured Dermatophilus sp. | reverse complement strand
GGGGCCGGTGACCTCGCGAGCCCGGGTCCGGGCGGCGATATCCCACTGGGCCGCATCGAGCGCCGAGGCCAGGTCCTCAGCGGCGAGCATCTCGTCGTGATGCGGGCGGCGCAGGGAGCTGGCGTTGTCCAGCGGGTGGTGCCCGACGACGAGCAGCGTGCCGCCGGGGCTGACCGCTGCGCCCAGCGCGCCCACCAGGCGCAGCATGCTCTCGCTGGTCAGGTGCAGGAAGTGGCTGGTGACCAGGTCCCAGGTCCGCCCGCCGGGGGCCCAGGTGCGCGCATCCGCCCGCAGCCAGTCGATCCGCTCGCCCACCCCGGCGGCTTGCGCGGCCTGGCGGCCCCGGTCGAGGCCGACCTGGGAGAAGTCGGCGGCGGTGACCCGCCAGCCCCGGCTGGCCAGCCAGATGGCGTCGCCGCCCTCGCCGCAGCCCATGTCCAGGGCGGTGCCCGGGGTCAAGTCGGCGGCCTCGGTGACGAGCTGCTCATTGGGGGCGCCGCTCCACAGCCCGTCCGTGGCCGCGTAGCGCTCGTCCCACCCGGCGGGCTCGCGCAGCCGGACGCGCTCCGCCTCGCTCATGGCCTGGCTGGCGGGATGGTGATGGGCGTGATTGCTGGCGGTCACTTGGTGACGTGAGCATCGAGGAAATCGATGACCTTGGCATTCGTATCGCTCTGGTCGTAGAACAGCGACGCCCCGTGCGTCGTGTCCAGCAGCACGTAGTCCTGGGCCACGCCAGCGTCCTTGAGCAGCCCGCGGAGCCGTTCGGCCTGCACGTAGGGGGCCGAGCAGTCCTGCTTGCCGGCCAGGAGCATGGTCGCCGGGGACTGGGCGCTCACGTACTCGACCGGGCTGGCCTCACCGGCCAGCTGCGTGCCCTCGGCGGTGGCCGGGTCGGCGTTGAGGAACTGCCCCTCGGTGGAGTCCTTGCCGCTGCGGCCCGAGCCGTCGCCGCAGACTCCGATGGCGGCACGGTCCTTGCCGCGGGTGCGCAGGTCGTACTGGCCGTAGTAGCCCAGGATCGCGTCTACCTTGGCGTCCGCCGAGTCCGCCCCGGGCCCGCCGACCGGCAGGTTGCCGAGCAGCCGGGAGGGGGTCTTGGAGCTAGCGGCGGCCAGCCCGACCAGCGTGGCCAGGTGCCCCCCGGCGGATTCGCCGCCGAGGGCGACCCGGTCCGGGTCGATGCCGAGCTCGCCGCCGTGGGACTTCAGGTAGCGGATCGCCGCCGCCACGTCCTGGGACTGGTCGGGGTAGCGGTTATCGGGCACCAGGCGGTAGTTGATGGCGGCGACGGCGTAGCCGCGGTCCAGGAGCGCCTTCTTGAACACGTCCATGCCCTGCTCATTCGAGCTGAACTGGTCCTTGTCACCCTCGCGCCAGCGGCCGCCGTGCACCCAGACCAGCACCGGGGCGGCCTGGCTGGTGTTCTTCTCCGGCAGGAACAGGTCGAGTTCCTGCTTGCCGTCCCCGTCGGTGACGTACGTGATGCCGGTGCGGGTGCGCGGCAGGGAGGAGAAGTCCGTGGCGGACGGCGACGTGCTGCCGCTGCCGGCCTGCCCGGTCCCCGGGGAAGATCCGGTGCCGGCGCTGGAGCAGGCGGCAGCGAACATGGTGAGCGTGGCCACGGCAGCGGCCAGCACGCGTCGTGCGGTCATGGTGTCCCCTGATACGTCGTAGGCATCACGCGCGGCCCCCCCGGCCGTGCGCCAACTCACCGGCAGCCTAGACGCAGATGTGGGTCACCCGCTCAGGCGGAGGCGGCCAGCTCGTCGATGGTCGCGCCCAGGGCGGGCAGCGCGCCGGTGACCTGGGCCTTAGCCTTAGGCCGGACGGTGCCGTAGATCCTGGCGACGGCGGCGTGGCTGGGGCGGGTGGCACGCTCGTCGGCGACCGCCAGCAGGGCGTCGGCCGCCTCATCGGAGCGGGTCGGCAGGTAGGCGGCGAATGACTGCCCGCCCCGGGCAGCCCAGAACGGCTCCAGCTGGGAGGCGATGTCCGGCAGCATCCCGGCCACCGCGCGGCGCACCAGGTCAGGGCTCAGCTTGCGGACTGCGGCCAGAGCCGTCCGGAGCGCTACCCCGCTGAGCCCGGAGGTGCTGTTCACCTGCGCGATCACGGTCTCTTCCAGGGCGGAGACGACCTGCTCGCGCCGTTCGGGGGCGAGCAGCAGTTCAGTCAGTCCGGTCATGTGCGTGAATCCCTTCGTCAGCTTCAGGCGGCGCCCGATGAGCGCCGTCCGCGCGCCTGATCGGCGGCGTCCCTAACGTAATGCCCCGTCACGGTCCGCCGCGCCGCGCGCCCGCGAGCCGGATCGCGGTGCGCCGGGCAGGTTTTCCCCGTTGCGTCCGGGCCGGTTGCGCGCACTGCTGCCGTAGCGTGTCCCCATGCCCGCAGGCAACGACCTCCGCTCGCGCGCGACCGCGGCCCTGGCCGCGCTGCGTCAGCGCCGCCTGCTGCGGGCGGCGGCCCGGTACAGCACGGCCAACGCCGGCCTGCTCGCCGGGGGAATCGCCTTCTCCGCACTATTCTCCCTGGTAGCGGCGCTGACGATCACGTGGACGGTGTTCCTCGCCACCCTCGGGGACCACCCCGGCCTGCGTCGCGCCGCCATCGATTCTGTCAATACGGTGCTGCCTGGCGTGCTGCAGGACGGATCGGGCTCGGGCCTCATCGATCCGGACGCGCTCATCCTGCGCTCGGCGGTCAATCCCGCGTCGGTTATCGCCACCGGGGTGCTCGTATGGACCGCGGTCAGCATCATGACGAACATCCGCACCGGGGTGCAGGCCATGTTCGGCCTGAGCGCGGCCCCGGTCAGCTTCGCCCGGCAGAAAGCCCTCGACCTGCTCGGCTTCGCCGGGATGACGATCGGGATCGTGGCCTCCTCGGCGCTGGGGACGGCGACCGGCACCCTCGGCGCGCACCTGCTGCGCCTGCTCCGGCTGGACGCCGGGCCTGCCCTGGAGTTCCTGCTGCGCGCAGCGGGATTCACGGTGGCCGCGGCGATCGCCGCGGCCACGTTCGCGGCCCTGTTCCGGGTGACCGCGGGCATCCGGGCACCGTGGCGCGACCTGTGCGCGGGCTCCTGCCTGGGCGGGGTGGCGGTGCAGGTCGTGCTCACCGCGGGCACCTCGCTGGTGTCCTCGGCCAGCAGCGATCCGCTGCTGGCCGCCTCGGCGGGCATCGCCACCTTGCTGCTGTTCGTCAACCTGCTCAGCCGGGTGCTGCTGTTCGTGGCGGCGTGGACGGCCAACCCGCCCGCGCCGGTGAAGCCGTCCGGCGCCGGGGAGGCTCACTTCCGCGAGACCCCGAATTACCTCACCCTCTCGGAGCCGCGCACGCTGAGCTGGCCGCACGAGGACGCCACCGGCCAGATCCAGGTCACCGGCCCGCAGGACGGTGCCCGGTAGCCGGCGGATCCGGCGCGGGTCGCCGCCGTGGAATACCGCATCGATTCGCGGCATTATGGCATCGATTACGTTGCGTACCGGTACCCCGGCCGGGCTCGCCGGCCCCGGCCGAACCAGCCAAGGAGCGAACAGCATGCAGACCGCCTCCGGCGCATCCGTCTGGGACGCCATCCGCGATGAGGTCACCCGCGATGCCGGGGCCGAGCCCGCGCTGGCGGGCTACCTGCACATGAGCGTGCTGCGGCATCCCACTCTCGGGCGGTCCCTGAGCCACATCCTGGCCACCAAGCTGGAGAACCCCGCGGTCGGCGCGGTCGTGCTGCGCGACCTCATGTGCGATGCTTTCGAGAAGGATCCGGCCATCCTGGAGGCCGTGGTCGCCGATCTGCAGGCCGTAGCGACCCGCGACCCGGCCAGCCGCGGCTACTCGGCACCCCTGCTGTACTTCAAGGGCTTCCACGCCGTGCAGGGCTACCGGGTGGCGCACCACTACTGGCAGGCCGGCCGGGAGGCGCTCGCGCTGTACCTGCAGAACCGCATCTCGGAGGTGTTCGCGGTCGACATCCACCCCGGTGCCCGCATCGGCAAAGGCGTCATGTTCGACCATGCCACGAGCGTCGTCATCGGCGAGACCGCCGTGGTGGAGGACGACTTCTCGATGCTGCACGAGGTGACCCTGGGGGGTACCGGCAAGGTCGGCGGGGACCGTCACCCCAAGATCGGCCGCGGCGTCATGATCGGCGCCGGGGCCAAGGTGCTGGGCAACATCCGGGTCGGCGAGGGCGCCAAGATCGGGGCGGGCAGCGTCGTGCTGCACGAGGTGCCGCCGCACACCACGGTGGCCGGGGTCCCGGCCAAGCCGGTGTCCTTCCCGGCGAGCTCGTTCCCGGCGCTGGACATGGACCAGTCCTTCGGCGACAACGACTTCCTCGACGGGTTCGGGGAGGAGGAGACCTGGGCCCGCCTGGCCCGGCTGCGCGCCGACGAGCAGTGAGCGCGGCCCCCGGGCGGGGGTACCGGCTACTGCTTGAACTCCAGGCCCCAGGTCTCCAGGGCGAGCCTGGCCGGCACCCAGCCGACCCACTCCCCGTCCGGGGTGCTCTCGGCGAGGATGCCGACCGCCCGGCCCTGCTTGTCGATCACCAGCCCGCCGGAGTCACCCGGGCGGGCGCCGTCCTGATCCGAGGGGGCCTTGCCGTACACCCTTCCGGCCGCCACCTGCTTCTCGGTAATCGGCTGGACGGTGATGCCGCACACCGTGCCCGAGCGGTAGCCGTGCTGGCACACCGTGGTGCCCGGCTCGGCGTCGGCGACGCCGGTGATCCGGATCGTCTTGGGCAGTTCCCCGGTGCGCACCGCCCACACCCGGGAGACGACCGGGCGGCTGGTCCGCACCGCCGCGATGTCGTACTTGGCGGACGCCCCGGTGACCTTCCCGACGCGTTCGCGCGACTGGCCGGTCCAGGCGGAGAAGACGGTCTCCCCGAGCTGCCCGCAATGCCCCGCGACGACGAGGTAGTCCTGGCCGTCCTTGGTGGCGGGCAGGCCGCTAGTGCACTCATAGCCAGCGGTCTTGCCCATGCCGCGCTCGGTTCCCGGGCGGGAGAGCGGCACCCCGGATAGGAGGGGATTCCCCGCCGTGCGGCGGCTGGCGGCCGCGGCCTGGCCCGCCGGCTCCTCCCCCGCAGCCGCGACGGTAAGGGAACTTGCTGCCAGCCCGGCGCAGATGAGCGCAGCGCTGATGAAAGAGAGAACGCGACGACGTCGCATCGACTACCCCCGGAGTCGGCCAAGCCGGTGCCAGCCACCGTACGACCCGCTACGTTGCCATACCTGCCGCGTTTGCGCGACCTGCCGTATCCCGCGTACCTGGCGCGCCGCGCGCAGGACGCGGCCCCGGCGAGGCGCCCGCCGGGGCCGCGTCCTTGCGAGGTGCTCTCTGGCTACGGTCAGTCGTTCTGGGGGAAGCCCAGGTTGAGGCCGCCGTGGCTCGGGTCCAGCCAGCGCTGGGTGACGGCCTTCGTACGGGTGAAGAAGTGCACCCCTTCCATGCCGTGCGCGTGGGTGTCCCCGAACAGCGAGTTCCGCCAGCCGCCGAAGCTGTAGTAGGCCATCGGGGTGGGGATCGGCACGTTGATGCCCACCATGCCGACCTTGACCTCGTGCTGGAAGCGGCGGGCGGCACCGCCGTCGTTGGTGAAGATGGTCACGCCGTTGCCGTACGCGCCGCTGTTGATGAGGTCCATGCCCTCCTCGTAGCTGGCCGCCCGCACGACGCACAGCACCGGGCCGAAGATCTCATCGGTGTAGATCGACATCCCGGGGGTGACGTTGTCGAACAGGGTCGGCAGCACGAAATAGCCGTCCTCCGTGCCGCCCTGCCACTCGCCGGTGCGCCCGTCGACGACCAGGGTCGCCCCGGCGGCCTCGCCTGCGTCGATGTAGCCGACCACCTTGTCCCGGTGGGCCGCGGTGATGACCGGCCCCATGTCGACGCCTTCGATCATGCCCTCGCCGACCGTGAGCCGGGCCATCCGCTCGGTGATCTTCGCGACGAGCTCATCGGCGATCCCGCCGACCGCGACCAGCACCGAGATGGCCATGCAGCGTTCGCCCGCGGCACCGAAACCGGCGTTGACGGCGGCGTCGGCGGCCAGGTCGAGGTCGGCGTCGGGCAGGACCAGCATGTGGTTCTTGGCGCCGCCGAGCGCCTGGACCCGCTTGCCGTTCCTCGTCCCGGTCTCGTAGACGTACCGGGCGATCGGCGTGGAGCCGACGAAGGACACCGAGGCGATCTGCGGGCTGGCGAGGATGGCGTCGACGGCCTCCTTGTCCCCGTGGACGACGTTCATGACGCCGTCGGGCAAGCCGGCCTCGCGCCACAGGTCCGCGATCTGGTTGACCGCCGACGGATCCTTCTCGCTGGGCTTGATGACCACGGCGTTACCGCAGGCGATGGCGACCGGCACGAACCACAGCGGCACCATGGCCGGGAAGTTGAACGGCGAGATAATCCCGACCACGCCCAGCGGCTGGAGGATCGAGTAGGCGTCGATGCTGGTCGACACGTTCTCGGAGAAGCCGCCCTTGAGGATCTGCCCGACACCGCACGCGAATTCGGCGACCTCCAGGCCGCGGTTGATCTCCCCGATGGCGTCCGGGTAGGTCTTGCCGTGCTCGGCGACGATGGTCCGGGCGATCTCCCCCTTGCGCTCCTCCAGCAGCTGACGGAACGCGAACAGGATCTTGGTCCGCTTGGCGATGGATAGGCTGCCCCAGCTGCGCTGCGCCGTGGCGGCGCGGTCGATGATCTCGTCGACGAGGGCCGCGGAGGCGAAGTCGACCAGCCCGGTCAGCTCCCCCGTGGCCGGGTTGCGGACCTCACCGGTGCGCTCGGCGGTGCCGTCCCAGGGCGAGTGACCGATCAGGTGCGTGATCCGGGTGGGTGTGCTCATAGATGGTTTCCTGCCTTCGCTTCCTCGTTGATTCGGACAGCTGGTCCCCGGATGCGGGCTCCGGAGGAGTACTTGGTTCAGCCCGTCGCGTGCACGAGCGCGGCGGCGACATCCACGGCCGCGGCGACGTCCCCGTCCGGCGGGTAGAGCAGCGCGCGGCCCACGACGAGCCCGGCTGCTGCCGGAACGCTCAGCGCCGCTTTCCACGTAGCGTACGTCTCACTGGGCGAGCCGTGCGGGTCTCCGCCGAGGAGGAGCGCCGGCAAGGTGGTGGCGTCGAGCACCCGCTCCATGTCCGCCACCACGGGAAGCTTCAGCCACGTGTAAGCGCTGCTGGCGCCTAGTCCCGAGGCGACCTGGATGGATTTGATCACCGAGTCGGGGTCGAGCAGATTGCGCACCTGCCCGGCCTCGCGCACCGACCAGAACGGCTCCACCATGGCCATCACCTGTGCTGCGGCCAGGTCGCTCACGGCGGTGGCGCAGGCTTGCAGGGTGGTCACCGTGCCCGGGTCGTCCAGGCAGATCCGGGTGAGCATCTTGCCGCCGTCGAGGCCCTGGGCGGCGATGTCGGCGGCGCGGTAACCGGTGAACCGGTCGTCCAGCTCGAACGCCGACCCGTGCAGCCCGGCGCGGTTCATCGAGCCGATGACCACCTTGCCCTCCAGCAGCCCGCATAGGAGCAGGTCCTCCAGCACGTCCGGGGTGCCCAGCACCCCGTCGAACCCGGGGCGCGCCAGCGCCGTCGCCAGCCGGCGCAGCAGATCCGAGCGGGAGGCCATGGCGGTGGCGTCACCGCGCACCCCGAGGGCACCGCGGGCCGGGTGATCGGCTGCCACGATGAGCAGCCGGCCGTCGGATCCCAGCAGCGGCCGGCGGGCGCGCTGCCGCCAGGCCCGCCCGATGGCGCGCGGATCCTCCCGGCGCACCCGGGTGATCCGGGCCAGGTCTATCTCCGCCAGCCGGGCGGCCCGGCCGGTTCTCAGGCTCGTCATGGGGCCTCCGTCCCTCGTGCGCTTCGGGCTGTCATCACTGGTCCGCGGTGCTCGCCGGCCCGGGCGCGGCGCGTCCCCGGGCGGCCAGGAAGTCCTCCAGCTCGGCCACCGTCGGCATCGCCGGGGAGCACTCCACCCGGGTGGCGACGAGCGCCCCGGCGGCGTTGGCGAGCGTGATGAGCCGCTCCAGCGGGAGCTGGGCTAGCAGGCCGTGGCAGATCGCCCCGCCGAAGGCGTCCCCGGCGCCCAGCCCGTTGACGGTCCGGACCGGGATGGCCGGCACGATGAGGGATTCCTCCCGGGTGGCGGCGAGCACCCCGGCCGGCCCCTGCTTGACGATCGCCAGTTCGACTCCGCGGTCCAGCAGGGCGGCCGCGGCCCGCCCCGGCTCGGTCTCCCCGACGGCGATCTCGCATTCCTGGCGGTTGCCGATGGCGATGGTGCAGTGCTCCAGCGCGATGGCCGCGGCCTGCCCGGCCTGCTGCCGGCCGGGCCAGAACATCGGCCGGTAGTCCAGGTCGATGATGGTGTTCCGGGCACGGCCGCGGGCCTGCCAGGCGGCGATGTGAGCCGACCGGCTGGGTTCGTCGGACAGCCCGGTGAGGGTAGACCAGTAGACCCCGGCCTGGCGCACCACGTCCAGCGGGATGCCGCCGGGCTCGATGCACAGGTCGGGTGCCTTAGGGAAGCGGTAGAAGTACAGCGGGAAGTCGTCCGGCGGGAAGATCTCGCAGAAGGTCACCGCGGTGTACAGGTCGCTGACGCTCGTCACCCAGGTGTCGTCGACGCCGGAGGCGCGCAGCTCCCGGTGGAGGAACCGGCCGAAGGGGTCATCTCCGGTCCGGCTGATGAGCGCGGCGGAATGCCCCAGCCTGGCACCGGCCACGGCCACGTTGGCCGCACTGCCGCCGAGATACTTACCGAAAGTATCGACGTCTTCCAGGCCGACACCGACCTGCTGGGGGTACACGTCGACGCCGATGCGGCCGATCGAGACGAGATCGAACGGCGTTGGAGCGGACATTGCGATGCGCATCCTCACGGTCGGCTCCCGTGACGGGGAGCTGCGGTGCTACCTGACATGAGCAAGCCTGGCTCACAAACGACCGCACGTCAATAGTTTGTTAGAACAAATACATCACACCTGTTGTTATCACATCTGTACGTACATACTTACAGACAGTAATGTTTGTTACTCTGTAGTGCATGATCGTGGAGCTCGACGTGCGCATCGACCGGAACTCACCGGTGCCGCTGTACCACCAGCTCGCTGAGCAGCTGACCACGGCCATCGAGACCGGAGTGCTCAAACCGGGCGACCCGTTCGAGAACGAGCTGGCCCTGGCCGCACGGCTCAGCCTGTCCCGGCCGACCGTGCGCCGCGCAATCGGCGAGCTCGTCGCCCGCGGCCTGCTAGTACGCCGCCGCGGCGTGGGCACCACCGTCGCCAACCGGGTAGTCCACCGGCGTGACGAGCTCACCAGCCTGTACGACGACCTGGAGGGCTCGCGCCGCTCCCCCCGCACCGAAGTGCTCTCCCTGGAGACCGGGGAAGCCGACCCGGGCATCGCCGAGACGCTGCAGGTGGCACCCGGCTCCCCGGTGGTGCGGATCGAGCGGCTGCGCTACGCCGACGATCAGCCGCTGGCCATCATGATCAACTGGCTGCCGCCGGCCTTCGCCGACATCACCCGCGAGGAACTCACCGAGCACGGCCTGTACGCCATGATGCGCCAGCGCGGCGCCCGGCCCGTAGTCGCCCACCAGGTCATCGGGGCGCGTTCGGCCACCTCCCGGGACCGCCGCCTGCTGGGCATCTCACGCTCGGTCCCGCTGCTGACCATGGTGCGCCACGCCTACGCCGCCGACGGCACCCCGCTGGAGGTGGGCGACCACTGCTACCGGGCAGACCAGTACGCCCTGGACATCACCGTGCGCGAGACCTGAGCAGCTTGCGGATCTCCTCCAGCCACAGGATCGACGAGCCCGTCGCGATGGCGAAGGCCCACTGCTGCGAGCTGAGCCCGGTGGTGCCGAAGATGCCCTGCAGGAAAGCGGTCTCGACGACGAGCACCTGGAGGATGAGCACGATCGCCAGCGAGACCCAGATGGCCCGGTTCCGGAACGACCGGGGCGAGAACACCGACTGGTCCGAGCGCACGTTGAGCAGGTTGAACACCTGGAAGAACACGAACGTGGTGAACGCCAGCGTGGTAGCGCCCGTCCCGCTCAGGCCGGGGAAGACCCGCCCGGCATAGACGGTGACCAGCAGGGTGACCACGCCCATCCAGACCGCCCCGCCGAGGATGGGCAGCACGCGCTCGCGAGTGAGCAGCGGCTCCCCCGCCGGGCGCGGGCCGCGGCGCATGACGTCCGGATCGGCCGGCTCGACGCCCAGCGCGAGCGCGGGCGGGCCGTCCATGATGATGTTCACCCACAGGATCTGCAGGGCCGTGAACGGGGCTCCCCCGGCGATGCCGAGCAGGCTGGCGGCCAGGAAGATGAGGACGAAGCCCCACGAGGTCGTCAGCTGGAAGCGGACGAACTTGAGGATGTTGTCGTAGATCCCGCGCCCCAGCCGGACCGCCTCGACGATCGTGGCGAAGTTGTCGTCGGTGAGGATCATCCGCGCCGCGCCCTTGGACACGTCGGTGCCGGTGATGCCCATCGCCACCCCGATGTCGGCCTGCTTGAGGGCCGGGGCGTCGTTGACTC
>CAMCQD010000024.1 GCA_945876925.1 uncultured Dermatophilus sp. | reverse complement strand
AGCGACATGCCCATGAGGCGCTGGTTGCCGAAGTCGGCGCGCAGCTGGGCCCAGTCGGCGTCGGACAGGTCGTTGATGTTCGTTACCCCGGCGCGTTCCAGGGCGGGGGCCTGGATCTTGGCGGCCAGGATCGCCCAGTAGGCGACGAGGTTGGCGTCGATGCCTGAGTGCGGCTGGACGTAGGCGTGCGCGGCCCCGAACAGTTCCCGGGCGTGCTCGGCGGCGACGTCCTCGACGGTGTCGATGTTCTGGCAGCCGGCGTAGAACCGGTGCCCGGAGGTCCCCTCGGCGTATTTGTCCGATAGCCAGTTGCCCAGGGCTAGCAGCGCCGCCGGGGAGGCGTAGTTCTCGCTGGCGATGAGCTTGAGGGAGGAGCGCTGGTCGCGTAGCTCGGCGCGGATCGCCTCCGCGATCCGGGGCTCCACCCCGGCGACGGCTTCGATGGCGCTGCGGAATGCCTGCGACTCGATCGTTCCTGCGGCGGATTGCTCGCTCACTTCATCTCCTGGATGCGGATGGGAATAACTGCCAAGGCGGTGACGCCCGCGCCGGGGCGTCGGTTGCGCACCAGAGGAGCAGCCTATCCCGGCCGGGTGAGCGCGCCGCAATGCCCCGGCCCGGAACCTCGCGGATTGCACCTGGGTTCCGGGCCGGGCGCAGGCGGGGGTCAGCGTGCCGCCGAGCCCTCGGTGTAGTCGGAGTCGGAGTGCTGGACCCAGGCCATGAGCTTGCGCAGCTCCTTGCCGGTGGCCTCGATCGGGTGCGCGGCGCCCTTGGCCCGCAGCGCCTGGAATTCCGGTGCCCCGGCGTCCTGGTCGGCGATGAACCGCTGGGCGAACGCGCCGGAGCGGATGTCGGCCAGCACGGCCTGCATGTTCTCCTTGACGTGCGGGTCGATGACGCGCGGGCCGGAGACGTAGTCGCCGTATTCGGCGGTGTCCGAGATCGACCAGCGCTGCTTGGCGATTCCGCCCTCGATCATGAGGTCGACGATGAGCTTGAGTTCGTGCAGGCACTCGAAGTAGGCGATCTCGGGCTGGTAACCGGCCTCGACGAGGGTCTCGAAGCCGTACATGACCAGCTGGCTCATGCCGCCGCACAGTACGGCCTGCTCGCCGAACAGGTCGGTCTCGGTTTCCTCGGTGAAGGTGGTGCGGATCCCGCCGGCGCGCAGCCCGCCGATGGCCTTGGCGTACGACTTGGCCAGTTCGAGGGCCTGCCCGGAGGCGTCCTGCTCGACGCAGACCAGCACGGGCACGCCCCGCCCGTCGACGAACTCGCGGCGGACCAGGTGGCCCGGGCCCTTGGGGGCGACCATGATGACGTCGGCGTCCGCCCGGGGGGTGATGTACCCGAAGCGGATGTTGAAGCCGTGGGCGAACAGCAGCGCCGTGCCCGGGTTGAGGCTGGGCTCGATCTCCTGGGCGTACAGGGCCCGCTGGTGCTGGTCGGGGGCGAGGATGACGACCAGGTCGGCTTCGGCGACGGCCTGGCCGACGGGCAGCACCCGCAGGCCCTGCTCGGCCGCCTTGGCCTCGGATGTGCTGCCCGGCCGCAGCCCGACGCGCACGTCGACGCCCGAGTCGCGCAGGTTGAGGGCGTGCGCGTGGCCCTGGCTGCCGTAGCCGATGACGGCGACCTTACGTCCCTGGATGATCGACAGGTCAGCGTCGTCGTCGTAGTACATCTCCGCCATGAGCGGGCTCCTTTGCGTGTCTGGCTAGTGGCGCGCGGCCACCGGCTCGGAGGGGGTGATCAGTGCTTGGCGGCGCGGTCGGTGATGGAGCGCGAGCCCCGGCCGATGGCGACCATGCCCGATTGCACGAGTTCCTTGACGCCGTAGGGTTCCAGCAGGCCCAGCAGGGCTTCCAGCTTGGCCAGCCGCCCGGTGGCCTCGATGGTGACGCTGTCGGCGGCGACGTCGACCACCCGCGCCCGGAACAGCTCGGCAGTCTGGATGACGTCGGCCCGGGTGGTGGCGTCGATGCGCACCTTGACCAGCAGGATGCGCCGGGAGACGGTGGCGTCCGGGTCGAGCTCGACCACCTTGAGCACCTCGACCAGTTTGTTGAGCTGCTTGGTGACTTGCTCGAGGGGAAGATCCTCGACATCGACCACGACGGTCATCCGGGAGACGGCCTGGTTCTCGGTCGGGCCGACCGCCAGGGAGTCGATGTTGAACCCGCGCCGGGAGAACAGGGCCGCGATCCGGGTGAGCACGCCCGGCTTGTTCTCGACGAGGACGGACAGGATGTGCTTTTTCATCGTCGTTGTGCCTTCCGTCATCGGGTCATTCGCCGCGGTCCCAGACCGGGGACACCCCGCGGGCGTACAGGATCTCGTCGTTGCTCACCCCGGCCGGCACCATCGGCCACACCATGGCGTCGCGGGAGACGACGAAGTCGATGACGACGGGGCGGTCGTTGATGTCCAGGGCGTGCGCGATGGTGGCGTCGACGTCCTCGGCGCGTTCGCAGCGCAGCCCGGCGCAGCCGTAGGCCTCGGCGAGCTTGACGAAGTCGGGGATGCGCCGCCCGTTGTGCGAGGTGTGCAGGTCGGTGTTGCTGTACCGCTCGTTGTAGAACAGGGTCTGCCACTGGCGCACCATGCCCAGGCTGGAGTTATTGATGACCGCGACCTTGATGGGGATGTCGTTGATGACGCAGGTGGCCAGCTCCTGGTTGGTCATCTGGAAGCAGCCGTCGCCGTCGATCGCCCACACGGTGCGCTCCGGCTCGGCCGCCTTGGCTCCCATCGCGGCGGGCACGGCGAAGCCCATCGTGCCCAGGCCGCCGGAGTTGATCCAGCTGCGCGGACGCGAGTAGGCGACGAACTGGGCGGCCCACATCTGGTGCTGGCCGACGCCGGCCACGTACGTCGCCTCGGGCCCGGATAGCTCCCCGAGGCGTTCCAGCACGTACTGGGGGGCCAGTGCTCCGCCGGCGGGGGCGGTGTAACCGACCGGGTAGCGGCTGCGCCAGCCGGACACCTCCTCGCACCAGGCGGAGTAGTCGCCCAGGGCGCCGGCTTCGCGCAGCGCCCGGGTCAGTTCGAGCACGACCTGCTTGCAGTCGCCCACGATGGGCACGTCGGCGGCGCGGTTCTTGCCGATCTCGGCCGGGTCGATGTCAGCGTGGATGACCTTGGCCAGCGGCGCGAACGTGGACAGCTTGCCGGTGACCCGGTCGTCGAAGCGGACCCCGAGGGCGATGATGAGGTCGGCTTTCTGCAAGCTGGTCACCGCGGCCACCGAGCCGTGCATCCCGGGCATGCCCAGGTGCAGCGGGTGCGAGTCGGGCACGATCCCCCGGCCCATGAGGGTGGTGACGAACGGGATCTGGGCCAGCTCGACCAGTTCGGCCAGCTCGGGTCCGGCTTCGGCGCGGATGGCGCCGCCGCCGAGGTAGAGCACCGGGCGGCGGGCCTCGCGGATCAGCTTGGCCGCCTCGCGGATCTGCTTACCGTGCGGGCGGGTCGTGGGCCGGTACCCGGGCAGGTCGAACGGCGGCGGCCAGGCGAACTGGGTGAGCTGCTGCAGGGCGTCCTTGGTGATGTCGACCAGCACCGGCCCGGGCCGCCCGGTGGAGGCGATGTGGAAGGCCTCGGCGATGGCGGCGGGGATGTCGTCCGGGTCGGTGATGAGGTAATTGTGCTTGGTGATCGGCATGGTGATGCCGCGGATGTCGGCTTCCTGGAAGGCGTCGGTGCCGATGGCGGCGCTGCCGACCTGGCCGGTGATGGCGACGATGGGCACGGAGTCCATGTGCGCGTCGGCTAGCGGGGTGACGAGGTTGGTGGCCCCGGGGCCGGAGGTGGCCATGCACACCCCGACTTTGCCGGTGGCTGCGGCGTAGCCCTCGGCGGCGTGGCCGGCGCCCTGCTCGTGGCGGACGAGCACGTGGCGCAGCCGGGTGGAGTCCATCAGCGGGTCGTACGCCGGCAGGATGGCGCCGCCGGGCATGCCGAAGACGACCTCGACGCCCATGTGCTCGAGTGACCTCACGAGGCTCTCGGCCCCCGTGACCGTCTCTACCTGGGGTGCTTCCCCGGTCAGCGCGCGCGGCCCGTGCGCTCCGGCGGGCGGAGCGGGGCGAGGCGTCCGTGAGCTGGTCGTCACGTTCGATCACCACTTTCTCTGTCTCGACGGTCTTTGCCGAGGGGGTTGTTACCCGGTACCCGGGTGCGGCCAGGTGGTCCTTGCCATGAAAAAAGCCCTCGCCCCGGCATGGGGTCGAAGGGCTTGCGCGCCTGCCGCCGGCACCGCCGCGTTCAGGCGGGATGCCGCCTGCGTGGTGGCAGGCATTCCGCGGAACCTGGGGCGGACGCGCTCAGCGGCGTACGAGGAATCGGGCCATGGCGCCACTTTCCCCGCCAGGGGCGGCAATGTCAAAGGACGGCACGCGTGATCTTACGCACCGGATACCCCAGCCTGATCCGGCGCCGTCAACACTCCACAGGAAATTGTGATCGAGATCACATCTTTGGCTCTCATCAAATGACCTGAACGGCCGTATCGGTCAGTGTCGCGCAACCCGGACCGCCAGGTCCGGATGCGACCGGTTCTCACGGACCACGACAGGAGGAACGCCGGCCATCCGGCCGGCGGATCGCAGGGATGCGGAACATCAGTGCGCCCGCGCACGAGCGCGCCCCCAGATCTCCCCCTGAAGCGGGCCGGGCAGCGCCGATGTCAGTGCCGGGGTACCACCGCCATCGGCGCGAACGGCTCACACCCGCAACCAGCAGGGATGAGCCGCAAGGCAAATCGCTCACAGCCGGGAACTTCCCGGAGAAAAACCGAAAAAGTCCTAAGAACTCTGGACGGTCGTCCGTATTGGACGGCGTGCGGTACGCAGCGGCCGATAAGGCCCAGGGCACTGCACACCGCACAGGGGAAACACCACTAGGGGGAAAGAAGACCATGAACGCTACTCGCAGCCGCCGCACGATCGCCGCGATCGTCGCCTTCGCCGCGATCGCCGCCGCGCCTCTGGGCCAGATGGCCGCCACTGCCGAGGAGCCAGGCCCGGCGAACAGCAGCAACGCCTCGCTCATCAACCCGGCCGCCAAGGCCCGCCTGACCATCCACAAGTACGAGGGCGCCGCCATTCCGGGCGCTGCCAGCAATGGCACCCAAATCGACTCGCAGACCCTCATCGGCAAGAAGACGGTCGACAACGTGGAGTTCAAGATCACCAAGGTCAAGGGCGTCGACCTGACCACCTATGAGGGCTGGAGGAAGGCTAAGGAGTACCGCGGCGACCTCCGCACAGTCAAGGGAGCCCTGTCGACCGACTCTGGTGACATCAAGACCGGCACTACGGAAAACGGTGGCGTTCTCAAGTTCGAGAACCTTGCCGTCGGCCTGTACTACGTCGAGGAAGTCAGCGCGCCGGCCGGCTACACCAAGGCCGCCCCGTTCCTGGTCACCCTGCCGATGACCAACCCGACCGACCTTAACCAGTGGATGTATGACGTCCACGCCTACCCGAAGAACACCAAGGACGAGGTCGAGAAGACCGTCAAGGATGCCGGGTCCATGACCGCCGACACCACCGGTGCCAGCGAAACCGCCAGCTCGGTAACCTACACCATCAAGACCTCCATTGGCGATGGCATGGACTTCAGCACGATGGGCATGTACTCGGTCTACGACCACCTCGACTCGCGCGTGTCCTTCCAGGGCATCCAGGTTGCCCTCTCCGAAAATCCAGTCAACCTGGAGCGCGACACCGACTACCGCGTGCACATCAACAACGAGATCGTCATGGAGAGCGAGCAGGAAGAGACGGTAAAATCTCCGAAGATGGCCGGTGCGCACATCCGCGTCAACTTCACCGAGGACGGCATCAAAAAGCTCGTCCAGCACTCCAGCAACGACGTAATGGTCACCATCAAGGCCAAGGTTCTCAAGACCGATGCCGAGGCCCTTGGAACCACGGACGGTAAGATCACCAACAAGGCGAGCCTGATTCCGAACAAGGCCTGGTACGAGCAGCAGCCCGGCACCAACCCTGACTCGCCGCCGGAGGACCCGACCGACCCCAAGACTCCGCCTACGGAGCCGGGTCTGCCCACCGGCGAGGTCGAGTCGCGGTACGGTGCGATCCAGATCAAGAAGGTCGACTCCGAGGAGACCAATAGGACCCTCGATGGCGCCCAGTTCACCCTGTACAAGGGCACCAAATCGCGCGACGCGAGCACGCCTCGGTGCACGACGGAAGACGTGAAGGCGGAAAACAAGATTGCTGGCCCGATCACGACCGTTTCCGGCCTGGCTACCTTCTCCGGCCTCCAGCTGTCGAACTTCTATGACGGCAAGATGCAGGAAGAGCTGCAGACCTACTGCCTGCTGGAGACCAAGGCACCCGAGGGCTACAACCTCAACGCCGAGCCGATCGCGTTCTACGTGACCCAGGCAGGCAAGTACACCGAGGTCAACGCCAACACCCAGCAGCACCAGGTCCCGAACCAGAAGACGAGCATCACCAACTCCCTGCCGCTGACCGGTGGGGCCGGTGTCGGGATGCTCGGTGTCCTGGGCCTCGTCCTGGGCGCCGGCGGGGTGGGCTACTACGTCGTCAGCTCGCGCCGCGACAACGAAGCCGAAGCGGACGCCTGATCGCCAGCATCGCCGGCCCGGGCCGGGCAACGCGTCCGGCCCGGGCCGGCGGGCTCGACATCTATTGGGGAGATGGCGGCGATGACGACCACACTCGAACTCACCAGACCACCTGCGGGGGACGCGCCGCAGCCCGCGCCGGCTAAGCGGCGGCGCGGCAAGCAGCGCCGGCTGCACCGGCTGATCCCGGTGATCAGCCTCCTGCTCGGGGCGATCGTGCTGATCTACCCGGTGGTGGGCACGTACTACAACAACTACCACCAGAACAAGTTCGCCTGGGAGTACGACCAGCGGGTCGGCCGCGCGAGCGCCGCCACCCTGGAAGCAGGCCTGGAAGCCGCTCACGCCTACAACGACCGGCTCTCACCGGCCCTGCTGCGGGACCCGTACACGCGCAACACCAGCGATCCGTCGCCGGAATACCGCGAGTACCTCGCCCAGCTCAACCAGTTCAACGCCATGGCCAGGCTGCGCCTCCCCACCATCGGGGTGGACCTGCCGGTCTACCACGGCACCACCGAGGAGTCGCTGTCCCGGGGGGTGGGGCACTTCTTCGGAACCGCCCTGCCAGTCGGGGGGAAAAGCACCCACGCGGTGCTCACCGGGCACAGCGCGCTACCGGAATCGACCCTGTTCGACAACCTGACCAGCATCCGCACCGGCGACGTCTTCTACGTGGACGTGTACGGGCAGACACTGGCCTACCAGGTCCGCAAGCTCGACGTGGTCCTGCCAGACGACCTGGACGGGATCAAACCAGTCACCGGCAAGGACTACCTCACGCTCGTCACCTGCACCCCGTACGCGGTCAACAGCCACCGGCTGCTGGTGCGGGCCGAACGGATCGCCTACAACCCGGCCACGGATCCCGAACGCGAATCGGGACGCGGCATGGACTGGACGCCGCAACCGTGGATGTGGGGCCGGATCATCGCGGCCATCGCCCTGCTGGTGATCCTGCTGGGCATGCTCACCCGCTGGATCATCACCGGCCGGCGCCGCAAGCAGCGCCGCCAGGCCGCAGCACAAGCCAAACCCGCCGAGTCAACTACCACTACCGAAGGAGGTGACGGCAATGACACGGCAAACCTCTAAACGAGCCCTGACCGGGGTCGTGCTCGCCGGCACCATCGTGCTCGGCAGCATCACCGGCGCCGGGATCCCGGCCCTGGCGGTGACGCCGGGCAAGGCCGGCACGACGGCCCGCACCGCACCAGCCGCTGGGAACGCCACCGTGGACGAGATCCCGGCCGGGAAAACCGGGTCACTCACCGTGCACCGCGGCATCGCCGGGGTCACCGTCAAGGCCACGCGAGTGCTCGGGGTCGACCTGCGCACCGCCGAGGGACGCCGCAAGGCCGCCGAATACCAGCGCAACCTGTCAGCGGCCCGCAGCCAGCTCGGCGAGAGCGTCACCTCGGAGCCCACCGGAGCCGACGGAACCGCGACGATCAGCAACCTCGACGTGGGCCTCTACCTGGTCACCGAAGTGACCAGCGGCTCCGGCCGGAACCCGGCCGACGACGTCCTCGTGTCCGTGCCGCTGTTCAACGAATCGACCGGGACCTGGGACTACTCGGTAGACGTGTTCCCTAAGTCCTCCGAGTCGGTGCTGACCAAATCGGTGGCCGACGGCAACCTGGGCATCGAAGGACAAGACGCCCCCGTCGCCGGATACGCACTGACCTACGTCCTCGAAGGCGGCATCTCCAACCACGGGCTGCGCGGCTTCGGGGGCCGGTGCGAACGCAACGGCACCGTCGACACCGGGACCGGACGCGACGCCAGCGGATTCGACGCCAACGGCAGCTGCGCCGAGGGCGCCACCTACGTCGGCGTGAGCGCCGGGGCCGCCTACGAGATCATCGACGACCTGACCACCAGCACGGTCCCCGGCTCCAGCCCGGTCCGGCGCGCCAGCGACTACCTGGAGTCCCGGGGCGGCACCTGGGCCGGCAAGGTCACCGTGGCCATCACCGGGGCAGGCGCCGCCGGCTCGCTGCTGCAAGCCTGCACTGACGGGGCGGAAGCCAGCTGCGACTACCAGCTGCAGCACAGCGCCACCCGGGTGGCCGTGTCGATGACTGACCAGGGCCTGCTAGCCCTGGACAAGGCACGCATCGCCGACCGGAACGCCCGCGTGCAGGTGACGATCCAGGCCAGGGTCAAGCCGGGCGGCACGGGAACGGCCCCGGTCGTGGCCGCCACCTCGCAGTCCCAGGCCCAGCTCAACCGCTCGGTCCCGGCCGGGGTACTCGACCTGCCCAACAAGGCCGTCCTGTACTCGACCGGCTCAGCGAAGCGGTCGGACAAGCCGGCCGCCTCCAACACGGTGGTTACCCGGTTCGGCACGCTCAAGCTGCACAAGATCGACTCCAGGACCGGAGCCAGCTTGTCCGGGGCGCAGTTCACGCTGTACCGCACCCGGGACGACGCCACCCGCGGCAAGCACCCGCTGGCCGTCTCGGCATCGACCAACGCCGCCGGGATGACCCAGTTCGCGGGCCTGCACGTCAACGACTTCCAGAACGACATGGCGGGAGTCACCGACAGCTACTGGGTCGTCGAGACCAAGACCCCCAAGGGGTACGTCTCCGCGGCCAGGGCCATCGAAGTGCGGCTGCTCATGGACGGCAGCACCCAGGCCGCCGACGCCACCCTGGGCATGCCGGTGAAGAACACCGCCGGGTCCGGCCCGCAGGCACCGCCGCCGTCCGGGGACAACCCTCCGGCGATCACCCTGCCCAGGCTGCCGGACAGGCTGCCCTTCACCGGATTCGAACTGGCGACGGCGGCCGCTATCGCGGCCAGCCTGCTGGGCGGCGGCTGGTTGTTCCTGGCGCTCTCGCGGCGCCGCCGTAAGGACGACGAGGAACAGGAAGGCCCCGACGGCACGCCCGCCACGGCCCAGGGCTAAAGCCCCAGCCGCCCACTGCCACAGCGGCCCAGGGCAAAAGGCCTAAGGCTAACGGCACGTCCACGACCGCCTGGCGGCCCGTCCTCAGTGGCCCCGCTACCCGGTTTCCCCGGGTAGCGGGGCCACTGTCGTGCACCGGGACCGTAGCGGCGATCAACCACCAGCCAGCCCGCCAGGACCACTCCGAGAAACCGCGATCTGCGACGAACCACCCCCAGCTCAGGAACCACCCGCCAGACCCGTCCCGGGAACCCGCAGGCAACCCTGACCACCGGGAACCGCCCAGCCCGCCAGCCCTCACAGTGAACCGCTGACCGCCGGGCTCGCGCAGGTAGCGCCCCCAACCCCCAGGCTGCCCGGGGCGTCGCCCGCTGGGAGCCTTCCGGCTCCACGGCGGACCCGCCGGACCGTGACACGAATTCCAGGGCGATCTTGCGCTGCCGGGCGGACCGATCACCCGTTCCGGGGTGCGGATCTGCGTGGGTAGGCCACGCAGCGGGTTACTCACCTGGGTGGTCTCACCGGCGAGATCGTCATCGAAACCGGCGCTGGCTTCCAGGCCGGCCAGCGTCTCGTCACTGGATCCCGCGCGGCCCAAGGCGCGCGGCGTACTCCCGGCGGCGATGACGTATGGGCATCCCCGGGGCTGATCCCGGCGTCCCCAAGGGCGCAGGTCAGCGATGCGCCGCATGACCAAGCCCGGCTGGCACGCGTCGATGGCTGCGGCGTCGCGGGTACCCCGACCCCGCACCCCACGATAGAGGCGGGCTGGTCCACGATCACCAGCACCAGACCGTGAACAGCGAGTTCGCTGCACCAGGCCACGCAGACGCGCCCCGCCCTGAGACGCGGGCTTATCGCGGGCACGCTTGCCGTGCAGGCCCAGGGCAAAAGGCACGGCACCCAGCCCTGCCCACGTCCCGGACGAACGCAACGACCAGCACCCGGCAATACGCCACCCCAGGGGACGTAACTTCGCGTTCCGGAGACTCCTGCTTCCCCGGACGTAGCGATCGCAGGTATCCCGTTTTCGCGGGTGCGCGCGCATTCACCTAGGTAAACGTGCACGGAGTCCCGAAAACGGCATACCTGCGATCGCTACCCC
>CAMCQD010000023.1 GCA_945876925.1 uncultured Dermatophilus sp. | reverse complement strand
TGCCCAGCTGAGCCGGGTCCGCGTCGGCGCTGAGTTCCGCCTCTCGCTGCCGCTGCCCGGGCTGCACAACGTGCTCGACGGCGCGGGCGCCTTCGTCGCGGCGGTCGAGGGGCTGGGTGCCGATCCCGTCTCCGCCCTGGGCGCGCTGGCGGCCTACGGCGGGGTGCACCGCCGGTTTGAGGTGCGCGGCACGGCCGGGGGGGTCACGGTCATCGACGACTACGCCCACAACCCCGGCAAGGTCCGCGCCGTGGTCTCCACCGCCCGCGAACTGGTCACCAGCCGCATCTGTACAGCCGGACCCGGGATTTCGCCGCTGATTTCGCTGCCGCGCTGGCCCCCGCCGACCTGGTCTTCGTGCTCGATGTCTACGGGGCCCGGGAGGCCCCGATCGAGGGCGTCAGCGGCCGGCTGGTCCTCGAGCGGCTCGCGGCGATCCCGGGGGACCGCACGGTGGCCTACCTGTCCGACCGGGGCAGCGCCGCCGCTCGCATCGCCGCCCAGCTGCGGCCCAGGGATGTGCTCTTCACCGTGGGCGCAGGGGACATCACCAAAGTGAGCTCGGAGGTGCTCGAACTGCTGCGGGGCAGCCGCGCATGAAATTCCCCGGACGGCTCCGGCCGCAGCCGCGTCCGGGGGCCTCGCGGGCTCCGGGCCGGCCGTCTGCCACCGGGGTCTCCTCAGCGCCCGAGCGGTTCGCCGCCCGGGCGCGCCGCGTGCGCTTGCAGCCGTGGCGGATAGCCGCCGTGGCCCTCATCGTCGCGGTGGTGCTCGCGGGGCTGTGGTGGGTGCTGGCGATGAGCCCGTGGCTGCGGGTCGCCACCGTCGTCATCGCCGGGGCCGCCCCTGACCGGGAACAGCTCATCGCCTCGATCATCACCGGCGAAGTGGGTAAGGCTCTAGTTGACGTTGATACCGATGGACTCACCTCCCGGATCGCGCAGGAGCGGTACTTCTCCGATGTCCAGGTGACCCGGTCCTGGCCGGATGAGCTGCTCGTGCGGGTCGAGGAGCGGGTGCCTGCGGTGGCCTCCGTGCTGTCTGCATCCAGCTTCGAGCTGATCGACCGCGAGGGGGTGGCCTACGAGCAGGTCGCCGCCCTTCCCGGCGGGGTGCTCAAGGCCGTGCTGGCCCGTCCCGGCGATGCCGGCTCGCGGGTTACCGCGGCCACGGTTGCACTGCATCTGCCAGCGGATTTGCGCACGCGCGCGAGTGCGGTCACGGTCGATGCGGGGGCCCGGGCGACCTTGATGATCGGCAAGGTGCACGTGCTGTGGGGCGATGCCTCCGATAGCGCCATCAAGGCTGCGGTGCTGCGCCCGCTGCTGGAGCGCGGCGGGGTGGCCCGGATCGACCTGACTGTCCCGCTCAACCCGGTGACCTCGCAAGAGACTCCTGCCTCGGGGTCAAGTGGAGGTTGAGACACTGCCGGTTCGCGGGTACCTGCGTGGACTTTGCCTTCTCCTCACGTAGGATGGCCGCGAGGCGCGGGTCTGGTCTCCTCGCTTCATGGTGCCTTGCGTGAAGTCTGCCGTGGCGCGGACCCCGGTTCAGCCGGGGAGCGGGCCGCCCGGACCGGGACGGAGGGCATCGCCCCGACCGGGGGCGCGCGGTTCAGGTAACCGGGCGGATCCCTCGACATCTACTTGCAGTAGAGGGTTGCGGCGACGGCCGGAACCCAGCCGAATATCAACAACCCAGAAACAGACCACCCGAAATCCAGCAGGAAAGGCCCCCTCGTGGCAGCACCACAGAACTACCTGGCCGTCATCAAGGTCGTCGGCATCGGCGGGGGCGGTGTCAACGCGGTCAACCGGATGATCGAAGTCGGTCTCAAAGGTGTCGAGTTCATAGCCATCAACACGGACGCTCAGGCGCTGCTCATGAGCGACGCCGACCTCAAGCTCGACGTCGGGCGCGAGCTGACCCGCGGCCTGGGTGCCGGAGCCGACCCCGAGGTCGGCAAGAAGGCCGCCGAGGATCATGCCGAGGAGATCGAGGAGGCGCTGCGCGGTGCCGACATGGTCTTCGTCACCGCCGGTGAGGGCGGCGGCACGGGTACCGGCGGGGCGCCGGTTGTCGCCCGGATCGCCAAGGGCCTGGGCGCGCTGACCATCGGCGTGGTCACGCGGCCCTTCACCTTTGAAGGCCGCCGTCGCGCCAACCAGGCCGAATCGGGCATCGGCGCGCTGCGCGAGGAAGTCGACACCCTGATCGTCATCCCCAACGACCGGCTGCTGTCCATCAGCGACCGCGCGGTCTCGATGCTCGACGCCTTCCGCAGCGCGGACCAGGTGCTCCTGTCCGGTGTCCAGGGCATCACTGACCTCATCACCACCCCCGGGCTGATTAACCTCGACTTCGCCGACGTCAAGTCCGTGATGCAGGGCGCCGGCTCGGCGCTCATGGGCATCGGCTCGGCTCGCGGCGACGACCGCGCCGTCCAGGCGGCCGAGCTGGCGATCAGCTCCCCGCTGCTCGAAGCCAGCATCGACGGAGCCCACGGCGTGCTGCTGTCCATCCAGGGCGGCAGCGACCTGGGGCTGTTCGAGATCAACGAGGCCGCCCGGCTCGTGCAGGAGGCCGCCCACCCCGAGGCCAACATCATCTTCGGTGCCGTCATCGACGACGCCCTGGGCGACGAGGTCCGGGTCACGGTCATCGCGGCCGGCTTCGACGGCGGATCCCCGCAGCAGCGGCGCGAGGAACGCGCGGCCGCCCCGGCTGGCGCCGACCGGCGCGCCCCGGTGGGCGCGGGTGCCCAGCGGCAGGCCGCGGTGGCTCCGCCGGTGGCACCTCCGGCCGCTCCGGCTACCTCGCCGTTCGCGCCGCGGGCTACGCCGCCTTCGCCGCACATCGGCCGTCCCGGGCAGGTCCAGCCTCAGCCGGCCGCGCCCCGGGTGCCGGCCCCGTCGCCGGTCCCGGTCGGGGAGAGCGCGAGCCCGGTGGCCCGCCCGCCGCGTACGGTCACCTTCGATGAGGGCGACGATCTCGACGTGCCTGACTTCCTCAAGTAACCTCCGGCAGGCCGCAGCGGCCCGGAACCGCCTGGTTCCGGGCCGCTTGCCGTGCGTGCCGTCCGCACCGCCCTGCCGGGGGCTGCCCGTAGGCTGGGTTACGTGCTGTTCGCCTCCGATGCCATCCCCGCCCCGGCGGGCGGGTCCCGGGTGCGCTGGGCGTTCACCGATGCGCTCGGTCCCGGCGACGACCGTGCGGGTGACCGCCCGGGTCCGGCCAGTCACCCCGGGCCGTCCGGGTATGGCGGGTTCAACCTCGCCGCCCATGTCGGCGATGATCCGCAGGCCGTCGCGGGTAACCGGGCGGCCCTGGCCGCGCGGCTGGGGGTCGGGCAGGTCGTCTACATGAACCAGGTGCACGGCAGCGAGGTAGCCGAGGTGAGCGGGCCCTGGCCGCCGGGGGAGATCCCGCCGTGCGACGCCGTGGTGACCACCCGGCGCGGGCTGGCGCTGGCGGTGCTCGTGGCCGATTGCGTCCCGGTGCTGCTGGCCGATCCGCAGGCCGGGATCGTCGGCGCTGCCCATGCCGGCCGGGCGGGGATGATGCTCGGGGTGGTGCCAGCCGCGGTGAACCGGATGCGCGCGCTGGGGGCCCGGGCGATCCAGGCTGTCGTCGGCCCGTCGATCTGCGGGCGGTGCTATGAGGTGCCGGCAAAGATGCGGGCGCAGGTGGCGCAGGCCGAGCCGCTGGCGGCCACGGTCACGTGGACTGGCACCCCCGGGGTTGATGTGGCCGCCGCCGTGGTGCGGCAGCTGTCCGCGCTGGACGTGCCCATCACGTGGGTGGCGGGCTGCACCCGGGAGGAGGCGCGGCTGTATTCCTACCGGCGTGATCCGCAGGCCGGCCGGTTCGCCGGGGTCGTGGTCGCCGGGCCGGGGGAGGACCGGTGAGCGGCGCCGCCTGGCAGGAGGAGCGGGCCAGGCAGATCTCGCTGGGGCTGGCGCGGGTGCGGGCCCGGATCGAGTCGGCGTGCGCGGCTGCCGGACGCGACCCGGGGGAGGTGACCCTCGTGGCGGTGACCAAGTTCTTCCCCGCCAGCGATGTCCGCCTTCTGCAGGCGGCCGGGGTCACCGATATCGGTGAGAGCCGTGACCAGGAGGCTCGCGCCAAGCTCGCCGGGCTCGCCGGTGGCGGGCCGCTGCCCCGGGTGCATTTCGTCGGGCAGCTGCAGACGAACAAAGCGTCCTCCGTTGTCTCATATGCTGACATTGTCGAGTCGGTCGACCGGGCCCGGCTCATCAGTGCCCTCGAGCGGGCTGCCGCCCGCGCCGGCCGGCAGCTCGACGTCCTCCTCCAGGTGGATCTGCGCGCCGGCGCCGGGAGCGATGGCGCCGGGGGTCCGGCGCGGGGCGGGGCCCGGCCCGCACATGTGGGCGAACTGGCGGCGCTGGTGTCCGGCTGCGCGCATCTGCGGCTGCGGGGGCTGATGAGCGTGGCCCCGCGGGATGACGATCCGGCGGCTGCCTTCGGCCGCCTGGCGGCGCTGCGCACCGGCCTGCTCCGGGCATTTCCGCAGGCCGGGGTACTCAGCGCCGGGATGAGCTCCGACCTGGAAGCGGGAATCGCCGCGGGGGCCACGCATGTGCGTGTCGGCAGTGCAATCCTCGGCTCGCGTTACGGCGCTGGGTAAATTTGTGACGAGATCACCTCGGGTGAGGCAGGGTGGCCGCGCGCGTGGCTTCGTCGGGCACCCAGCCCGCCGGCAGGTGAGTACTGCGGCGCGAGGGTGATGAAAGGCCGGCGCGGGCGAGTCGGTGATAATCGCGAGCGAGGAGCAGATCATGGCAGGCGCCCTGCATAAGGCGATGGTGTACCTGGGGCTTACCGAAGAGGTCGACGACCGGTACGAGGACGAATACGACGAGGACGGCTACCGGCGCGACGACCAGCAGCGGCGCGAGCGTGATGAGCCCGCGCAGTCCGGCCACCGGGGCGAGGCGGGCGAGCCGGCCGGGCACCGCGCCCGCCCGGAGGCCGGTCATGAGCACCAGGCGCGCCCGGAGGCCGCCCCCACTCCCATCCGCCGCAGCGCCTCCCTGACCCAGGTGGCGCCGCTGGACGACGATGAGCAGCCCCGGCATGCGGCGGTCACCCCGCTGCCGCGGCGCGTCCGGGTGGCCGAGGCCGTCAACGACGTGGAGGTCACCGGCGTGCACCGCATCACCACCATCCACCCACGCACCTACAACGAGGCCAAGAAGGTGGGGGAGAGCTTCCGCGAGGGCACCCCGGTGATCATGAACCTCTCCGATCTGGACGATGCTGACGCCAAGCGTCTGGTGGACTTCGCGGCGGGGCTCGTGTTCGGCCTGGCCGGGTCGATTGAGCGGGTCACCAACAAGGTGTTCCTGCTGTCCCCGGCCGATGTGGAGGTCACCTCCGAAGACGGGGGCGCCCGGACCACTGCCCGCGGCGGGCTATTCAACCAGAGCTGACCGCTGGCGCGGCTCCGGGGCGGATGAGAGTGGGGCGGCGGATTGCGGTAACCTCGCGCAGTATTGGAACGCGCTGCCGGATGGTGGTGCGTACGGCCTAACAGATACTGGACGACATGCAGAGTTTCTTCGCGTTTCTCATCTGGTTGTTGAACGTCTACATGTTCATTCTTATCGCCCGGCTGGTGGTCGACTGGATCCAGTTGCTGTCCCGGGACTGGCGGCCCAAGGGCCTGGTCCTGGCGGTCTGCGAGGGTATCTACACAGTCACTGACCCGCCGCTGCGGTCGCTCCGAAAGGTCATTCCCCCGCTCCGGCTCGGAGGGGTGGCGCTCGACCTGTCATTCCTCGTGCTCATCGTGGGTATTTCCTTCCTGGTATCCTTGCTGATGCGACTCAGTTGAGGCGCGCTTAGTCCGTATTGACAAGTCGTTCGTCAGACAAGTTCTGACGGGCCGCTCGCCAAGTGGCGTATTGACGAATCACTCGTCAGTGGGCCGACACGATCGCTAAGCCGCTCCGTCAAGGCCGGTGACGGGTGAGCGTGCAGGGGGAACCGCTCACCACCGGCCGCCTGGGTGAGTGACTTACCGCAATGACATAAGGGGACCCCTGATGGCTCTCACGCCCGAGGACGTTCTTAACAAGAACTTCACCGCGACTCAGTTCCGTCGCGGCTATGACGAGCAAGAGGTCGACGACTTCCTCGACGAGATCGTCGCCGAGCTCCGGCGCCTCAACGCCGAGAACGCCGATCTACGTCGCAAGGCCGAGTCCGGCGGAACCGCGCGGCTCGTGGGCGGGGCGACGGACGCCTCCGCGGCGGCTACCCAGGCCAATGCGGAGGTCGAGCGCATCGAGGCGGAGGCGGCTCAGCGGGTGGCCGAGGCCAAGGCCCGGGCGCAGGAGCAGGTCGAGCAGGCCGAGCGCGAGGCCGCCGAGCGGATCGAGGCCATCCGCAGCGAGGCCGAGGCCCAGACCGTCGCGCTGCAGGCGCGGGTCGCCGCCCAGCGCGAGGCCGTTACCGAGGGAGCGGCTGCCATGCCGGGCGGGCTGTCCGGCCCGCAGGAGGCCGCCGGCGTCATCGTGCTGGCCCAGAAGGTGCACGACGAATACGTGGCCCAGGGCAAGGCCGAGCACGAGCGGCTCATCAGGGAAGCCAACGCCCAGCGCGACAAGATCATGAGCGAGGTCACCGCCCAGCGCGATTCCATGCTGTCCGACGCCACCGCCAAGCGCGATGTCATGCTGCGCGAGGCGCAGGAGCGGCACGACGAGCTGCTGCGGGTCGGCGAGGCCCGGCACCACGAGCTCATCGCCACGGCGCAGGAGCAGCACGACCGGCTCACCGGCGAGGCCCGCGCGACTCACGCCCGCCTCATCGGTGAGGCTCGCCACGAGGCCGACAACCTCGTCGGCGAGGCCCAGACCCGCCGCCAGGAGATCCTCGACTCGCTGGCTGCCGAGCGCAGCGGGCTGGAGGACGCGGTCGCCGGCCTGCGCACGTTCGAGTCCGAGTACCGCGGCCGTCTGCGCGAGTTCATCGAGGGCCAGCTCGGTCAGCTGATGGCCACTTACCCGGCCATGGAGGGCATCGGGCACGGCACCGACTGACCCAGGCAGCCTGTGCCCGTGACTACGGGCGCAGGCCCCGCAATGCGACGGGCGGCACCGCAGGGATTGTGCGGCGCCGCCCGTCGCATGTCAGGCTGAAGCATCATGACCGAAACCACCATGCAAGCGACGGCGTATCGCCGCCTCCCGGCGGCGCGCTGGTGGCCGGGCCTGAGCGTGCCCGTCATCGGCCTGGCCGTCTACCTGGCCGACCAGCAGGCCAAGGCGGTTGCCCTGGCGCATCTGGTTCCCGGAGCGCCGGTGCCGGTAATCGGCGATTGGCTCACCTGGCGGCTGGTATTCAATCCCGGGGCGGCCTTTTCCCTGGGCACGTCAATTACCCCGGTTTTCACCATTTTCCAGACAGCGGTATCGCTGACCGTGCTGCTGCTCGCGTGGCGGCTGCGGTCCCGCTGGTGGGCTGTTGCCGTCGGCCTCGTGCTCGGCGGGGCCACCGGTAATCTCCATGACCGGCTGCTGCGCCCGCCCGGAGCCGGATATGGGCACGTGGTCGATTTCATCTCAGTGGGTGACTTTCCGGTCTTCAATCTCGCCGATTCGGCTATCACGGCGGCAGCGGTGATGATCGCGATCGCAGCGCTGCTCGGCCGGGAAGCCTTCGGCTCGCACGCGGGTGCCGCCCCGGCAGACGCGGGTACGCCCGGCCCTGGCGCGCCGCCCGGGCCGGATGCCGATCCGGGTGCCGGAGCGGGAGCCGATGCGGGGGAGCGCCATGGCTGACGAACGCTGGATCTGCGTGCCCGAGGGCCTGGACGGGGAACGGGCCGACGCGGCTATGTCCCGGCTGTTCGGGCTGTCCCGCAGCCAGGTCGTCCGGCTCATCGAGACCGGGCAGGCGCGTATAGACGGTGAGGCGATCCCGAAGTCCGCCCGCGTCCGGGCCGGGGCCGTCATCGAGGCCGTCCTGCCCGGGCCGCAGGCCCCGCCGGGGCTGGAGGTGATAGCCGAGCCGGTTCCCGGGATGCGGATCGTGCACGATGACGCCGACATCGTCGTAGTGGACAAGCCGGCGGGGGTGGCCGCGCACCCTAGCGTGGGCTGGTCCGGTCCCACTGTCGTGGGCGGGCTGCGGGCGGCCGGATACCGGGTGTCGACCTCCGGCGCGCCGGAACGGCAGGGCATCGTCTCACGGCTGGATGCGGGCACGAGCGGCCTCATGGTGGTCGCCAAGAGCGAGCACGCCTACACGCTTCTCAAGCGGGCCTTCCGGGACCGGCGGGTGGATAAGACCTACCACGCGCTCGTGCAGGGCCTGCCCGACCCGCTGGCGGGCACGATCGACGCCCCGATCGGGCGGCACCCCGCCTACGACTACAAGTACGCCGTCATGCGGTCGGGTAAGCCGAGCATCACCCACTACGAGGTGATCGAGGCCTTCCGGGAGGCCAGCCTCGTCACGATCAAGCTGGAGACCGGGCGCACCCACCAGATCCGGGTGCATTTCGCGGCCGTGGGGCACCCGTGCGCGGGCGACCCCCTGTACGGCGGGGATCCGCGGCTGGCCGCCCGGCTCGGGCTGGAGCGGCAGTGGCTGCATGCCATGACGCTGGGGTTCGAGCATCCCGGCTCGGGTAGCTACGTGGAGTTCACCAGCACCTATCCGGAGGATCTGGAGCACGCCCTGGGGGTCCTGGCGGACGGCTAGCCGCCAGGGGCCCGGCCCGTCCCGCGGGGCAGGCCCGCCTGCTGGAGCCTGTCAGCGGCGCGGCCTAGAGTGGGCGGATCATGGCGAAACAGGAATCCTCCCCCCGCGGCTCCGGTCCCAGCTTCGTGCACCTGCACTGCCATACCGAGTACTCCATGCTCGATGGCGCCGCCAAGATCGACGATCTGTTCACCGAGGCGGCCGCGATGGGGATGCCGGCCGTGGCCACCACCGATCACGGGTACATCTTCAGCGCCTACGAGTTCTGGAAGAAAGGCCGCCAGCACGGCGTCAAGCCGATCATCGGGATCGAGGGGTACCTCACCCCGGGGACGCACCGCAGCGACCGCACCCGGGTCAGGTACGGCGATGGCACCAGCGGCCGCGATGACGTGTCCGGCTCCGGGGCGTACACCCACATGACCCTGCTCGCCCCGGACAACGCGGCCATGCACAACCTGTTCCGGCTGTGCTCGCTGGCGAGCCTGGAGGGGTACTACTTCAAGCCGCGGATGGACCTTGAGCTGCTGGAGACGTACGGCCGGGGGCTCATCGCCACGACCGGCTGCCCCTCGGGCGAGATCCAGACCCGGCTGCGGCTGGGCCAGTACGAGCAGGCCAGGGCCAAGGCCTCGGACTTCCGGGACCTCTTCGGACCGGAGAACTACTACTGCGAGCTCATGGATCACGGCCTGGAGATCGAGCGCCGGGTGAGCAAGGACCTGCTGCGGCTGGCCCGTGAGCTCAGCCTGCCCCTGGTGGCTACCAACGACCTGCACTACACCCGGGCCGGGGACGCTAAGGCCCACGCCGCGCTGCTGTGCGTGCAGTCTGGTTCCACGCTCATGGACCCGAACCGGTTCAAGTTCAACGCCGATGAGTTCTACCTCAAGTCGCCGCAGGAAATGCGCCACCTGTGGCGCGAGCTGCCCGAGGCGTGCGATAACACCCTGGCCATCGCCGAACGGTGCAACGTCTCCTTCACCGAGGGGGAGGGGCGGTTCATGCCGCGTTTCCCGTGCCCTGAGGGTGAGACCGAGACCAGCTGGTTCGTCAAGGAGGTCGAGAAGGGGCTGCACGAGCGGTTCCCCGCCGGGGTGCCCGCCTACGCCCGCGAGCAGGCGGAGTTCGAGGTCGAGGTCATCGTCGGCAAGGGATACGCGGGGTATTTCCTCGTGGTCGCCGACTTCATCAACTGGGCGAAATCCCAGGGCATCCGGGTGGGACCGGGTCGTGGCTCGGGGGCCGGCTCGATGTGCGCCTACGCGATGAAGATCACCGATCTGGATCCGATCCCGCACGGGCTCATCTTCGAGCGGTTCCTCAACCCGGAACGTAAGTCGATGCCGGATTTCGACGTCGACTTCGACGAGCGCCGGCGGGGCGAGGTCATCAAATACGTCACCGAGAAGTACGGCGAGGAACGCGTCGCCCAGATCGTCACGTACGGCACGATCAAGGCCAAGCAGGCCATCAAGGATGCGAGCCGGGTGATGGGCTTCCCGTTCGCCATGGGCGAGAAACTCACCAAGGCCATGCCCCCGGACATCATGGGAAAGGGAATCCCGCTGTCGGGCGTCTACGATCCCGGGCACAAGCGCTACGCCGAGGCCGCCGATTTCCGGGATATGGTGGCCGCCGACCCGCAAGCCCAGGAGATCGTCGAGACCGCGCGCGGCATCGAGGGGCTCAAGCGGCAGTGGGGGGTGCACGCGGCCGGGGTGATCATGAGCAGCGAGCCCCTGCTCGACGTCATCCCGATCATGCGCCGGGAGCAGGATGGCCAGATCATCACCCAGTTCGACTACCCGACGTGCGAGACGCTGGGACTGGTCAAGATGGATTTCCTGGGGCTGCGCAACCTCACGATCCTCGACGACGCCCTGGAGAACATCGAGGCCAACCGCGGCACCGCCATCAACCTCGACGAGCTGAGCAAGGACCTCACCGATAAGCCCACGTTCGAGCTGCTTGCCCGCGGGGACACCCTGGGCGTCTTCCAGCTCGATGGCGGCGGCATGCGGACCCTGCTGCGGCAGATGCAG
>CAMCQD010000022.1 GCA_945876925.1 uncultured Dermatophilus sp. | reverse complement strand
CGACCAGGGTCTCGTGCGGGCGTACCAGGACCGCTCCGACGGCGGCCTGTGGGCGGCGGCATGCGAGCTGGCCTTCGCCGGGAACACCGGGATCAGCCTCGAAGTCCCGTCCCTGGCAGGGTTGTTCAGCGAGGAGCTGGGGGTCGTGCTGGCGGTCGCGGCACTGGAGTGCGAGCGGGCCGAGCAGGTGCTGGCCCGGCACGGGCTGGGCGGGCTGGTCCGGCGGATCGGCACCACCCGCACCGACCGCCGGGTACGGGTCGCGCTGGACGGCCGGACGGTGCTCGACGAGCCGCTGTACGACCTGGGCCAGGCCTGGGACGAGGTTTCCTGGCGGATCAGCGCCCTGCGCGACAATCCCGCCTGCGCGGACGCCGAGCACGCCGCCTTCGCCTCCGAGGAGCGGGGGGGCGGTCTCGTGGTCGCCCCGTCGTTCGACCCCGAGGAGGACATCACCGCCCCGTTCCTGGCTTCCGGGGTCCGGCCGAAGGTCGCGATCCTGCGTGAGCAGGGGGTGAACTCGCATGTGGAGACGTCGTTCGCATTCGACCGGGCCGGGTTCGATACCTACGACGTGCACATGAGCGACCTGCATGCCGGCCGGTTCGACCTGTCCGGGGTCATCGGGCTGGTGGCCTGCGGCGGATTCTCCTATGGCGACACCCTGGGCGCGGGGGAGGGCTGGGCCCGCTCGGTGCTGTTCAATCCCCGGCTCACCGAGGCGTTCGGGGAGTTCTTCGCCCGGCCGGACACGTTCGGCCTGGGCATCTGCAACGGCTGCCAGATGTTCGCGGCCCTGTCCGGGCTCATTCCCGGGGCGCAGGACTGGCCGCTGTTCACCCGCAACCTCTCCGAGCAGTACGAGGCGCGGCTGTCCGGGGTGGAGGTGCTCGCCTCGCCCTCGCTGTTCTTCACCGGGATGGCCGGGTCGCGGCTGCCCATCGCGGTCGCGCACGGTGAGGGCCGGGCTGACTTCTCGGCCCGGGGGGATGCTGGTGCGGTGCTGCCCGCGATGCGGTTCGTCGATCCGGCGGGACGTCCCGCGAACGCCTACCCGGATAACCCGAATGGGTCGCCGGGCGGGATCACGGCGGTGACCACCACCGATGGCCGGTTCACGGCGATGATGCCGCACCCGGAGCGGGTGCTGCGCAATGTGCAGCTGTCGTGGACCTCAGGCGCGGTGGACCGGGATAGCCCGTGGTTGCGGATGTTCCGCAACGCCCGGTGCGCCGTCGGGTAGCGCCTCCGGGAGGCGCTGCGGTCCGGTAGCCCCGGCTGTGGCTGACCTCACTTATTTACTACGGTTTTCACAGTGGTAAGTGAGGGTGCCCTTCACTAGCCTGGCCGCATGGTTTCCCGAACTCCGGTCTCCGCCCCCTCGGTTCATCCCGGGCTGGCCGAGGCGCTCCCGGTCATCGAAGAGTCGACCACCTCGCGCGTGCTCGTCGACAACGACGTGCTGCGCATCGTGCAGTTCACGTTCGACACCGGGCAGCTGCTCACGGAGCACACCTCGCCGCGGGCGGTGTCCTGCGTGCTCACCTCCGGCCGGATGACGTTCACCGTGGACGGCACCGACCATGACGTGGCCGCCGGCGACGTCGTCTACCTGTCACCGGGAGTGCCTCACGCGCTGGTCGCGCTCGAGCCCTCCCGGCTCACCCTCACTATGGCCGAGGCCAGCGGTGAGTAGCGCCGATCCGGCTGCGCCGGACCGGGCAGGTGCGGACCGGGAGCGGCCTGCCCGCGGTTCCCGCTCCGGGCCTGAGGAGCAGCGCCTGCAGGGACACTGGCTGCTCGCCAGGCTGGGCAAGCGGGTCCTGCGCCCGGGCGGGCGTGCCCTGACCGCGCGGCTGCTGGCCGCGGCCCGGCCCGGAGCCGGCGACCGCATCGTCGAATTCGGCCCCGGCCTGGGGCACACCGCCCGGCTCCTGCTAGCGGCCGGTCCGGCGGAGTACATCGCCGTCGACCCCGGCACCCAGGGACGCGAGGCGCTCGCCAGGGTGCTCGCCGGTCATCGGAATGCCAGGGTCGTGGCGGCCAGCGCCGATGAGAGCGGCCTGCCGTCCGGCTGCGCCGACCTCGTGGTCGGGGAGGCGATGCTCAGCATGCAGGACCGGGAAGGTAAGCAGCGCATCGTCGCCGAGGCGGCCCGGCTGCTGGCCCCCGGCGGGCGGTACGCCATCCACGAGCTGGTCGTCACCGGTGAGCGGGCGCCTGAGATCTCCCGGGAGATCTCACGCACCATCAAGGTGGGTGCCCGCCCGCTGCCGCAGGCAGGCTGGGAGGACCTGCTCGCCGGGGCCGGGCTGGAGGTGGAATGGTCCGGCGGGGCGCCCATGCGGCTGCTCGAGCCCAGCCGGGTGGTAGCCGATGAGGGCCTTCCGGGCGCGCTCCGGTTCGCGTGGAACCTGCTGCGCAACGCCCCGGCGCGCAAGCGCGTGCTGGCCATGCGCCGGACCTTCCGCGAGAACCGCGATCACCTGGGAGCCATCGCGCTGGTTGCCCGCAGGCCCGCGCCGGCGGGCCCGGACCCGGCCGCCTGAGCCCCCGCGATCACGTCGGCTAGCACCCGGACGCCCCGGGTCAGGCCCAGGCGGCTTCAGGCCGTCACCCGCTCAGAGCTGGTCCACGAGGACGATCGAGTTGCGGCCCTCGTCGTAGGCCTCCCGGCGCGGCCGGGGCAGATCGGCCCGGGAACCGCGGATGAAGCCATGCTCGAGGAACCAGTGCGGTGTCTGGGTGGTCAGCGCGAACAGGGTGCGATAGCCGCGGCCCCGGGCCAGCGACCTGGCCCGGCGTAGCAGCACTGCCGCCAGGTCACGCCCGCGGTAATCCGGGTGTACCGCGACGCAGGCGAATTCGGCGCTCTGCTCGCCGGGGTAGTCGATGAACGCGTTGCAGGCGATGACGGTGCCGTCCCGCACGATGACCGAGAAGGTCGCGATCTCGACCTCGATCTGCTCGCGGCTGCGGGCCACGAGGATGCCCGAGCGCTCCATCGGCTCGATGAGCTCCTTGATGCCGGTGATGTCGTCCACCGTGGCCGGGCGCAGCGACTCGTAGTCGTCCTCGGCGCTGATCATGAGCCCGCAGCCGTCCCGGGTGAACAGCTCGCGCAGCAGCGGGCTGGCCCCGTCGACTCCGATGAGATGCACCCGGCGCACGCCGCTGCGGCACGACGACAGCGCCGCCATGACGCAGTTGCGGTCCTCCTCGGGCAGGGAGCGCGCGCGCATCTCCCGGGTCAGTCCCCGCTCGGCGGCCGTGAGCGGCAGCTGGCCGCTATCCCCGGCCCCCAGGCTCTCCGACCACCGGCCCGGCTCGGATTCGAGGATGAAGATGAGCTTGTCGGCGCCCAGCCCGGTAGCGACCGCCTCGGCGATATCGGCATTGCGCAGATTGAATGCCTCGCCGGTGGGAGAGTAGCCGATTGGCGAGATGAGCACGACTTGCTTCTTACTCACGTGACTGCGGATCTCCGCGATATCAACGCTGCGCACGGTGCCGCTGTACTGGAAATCCACCCCGTTGCGCACTCCCAGCGGGCGCGCGGTCACCCAGGTGCCGCCGATCACCTTCAGCCGTGACCCGGCCATGGGCGTATTGGCCAGGCTGCTGGACAGCTTTGCCTCGATGCCAACCCGCAGGATGCCCACGGCGGCCTTGACCGCCTCCATGGTGCATGAGTCGGTGATGCGGAAACCATTGTCGAAACGGGATTCGATCCCGCGGATGCGCAGCTGCTCCTCGATTTGCGGACGGGCCCCGTGGACGATGACGACCCGCACGCCCAGGCTGCACAGTAAGGCGATGTCGGCGAGCAGGCGTTCGGTGTCCCGGCGCAGGCACACCTCGCCGGGGAAGGCGATGACGAAGGTCCGGCCGTTGTACGTGTGCACATAGGGCGCGGCGGAGCGGATGGCGGCAACGAACCCGGCTCCGCTGACGGCCGTGGAGGAGTGCTCTAGATCGCCTGTCACACGATCGAGGTTACCGATTGCCGCTGGCAGTGCGGAGACGCCGTCCCTGGCCGCAGACGGGGACGGCCCGGCGGGGTGACCCCGCCTGCGGTGCGCGGGCGGGGCCGGCCAGGGGGCGCCGGCTCACGTGAGCGGGTGCCCGGAGCCTGGCGGCGGGCGGGTCAGGAGGCGGCCAGGGTGCCGATCTGGAAGGAGGCGAGGCGCTGGACGGGGCCGGGGTCGGTGTCGTGCTCACCGGTGAATTCGGAGGTGGCGTCCTTGCCGCACATGCCGATGATGCGCTGCGGTCCGCCGGGGTGGTTCCCGATCCACTCGGTGAGGTTGTAGACCTTGCCGTTCACCGCTGCCCAGCAGTCGGCCTGGGTGGCGTGCTGGGCCACCTGCGCCAGGGTGTACGGGGTGGCGGTGCCGGTCGCGGCCGGATCGGCCTGGGTGGCCGTGCCCGTGCCCGCTGAGGTGCTGGCGGGTGCGGAGGTGGCCGGACCGGACGGTTCCGGCGCTGCGGTCCCGGTTGCCTCGCCGGTGCCTTGCGGGGTGGTCCCGGTGACGGCATGCGCCCAGGCTGCGTATGCGCCCGTGTGCCCGGCCATGACGGTCAGCCCGAGGACGGCCACCGCTGCCACCGCGGTGAGCGTCCCGGCGATGGCCGGGATCGCCGACGGCTGGGTGAGCTTGCGGTCGAGTACGAGCCACGCCGAGGCGACGATGAGCAGTGCGAGCGCGGCGAACGGGACGAGGTTGCCCCACATCTCATGCTGCTCGGGTTCGCGCGTGCGGTCGGCCAGCGCCTCCCCGGACGCCTTCGCCGCCAGGGCCGCCAGCGTGCCGGCGAGCAGGATCAGCACCGTCGGCCAGGCGAGCGGGGCGCGCAGCCGCTTCATCGCGAACAGCAGCAGCAAGCTCAGCGCGCTCAGCGGCAGCAGCACGACGGCGGCATGCACCACGAGGGGATGAACCGGCAGGTCGAGGAATAGGTCAAATGGTCCTGCGGAGGTTGCCATGACATGAGCTTACGTAATGATGTGCGTCACATCCGCATACTGGAGAGGGTTTTTCGCGTTGTATGTCGCTGGCCATGCTGGCGTGAGCCCGGCTGCTGCGAGAAAGGGCGTTCGCATCCGATCCGGAAAGCTAAGAATCAGGGGAAGGAATTAGCATAGGTATACCTTGGTGAATAGGGTGATTACCTCCGGGTAGTGCCTTGACCTTCCCGGCCGCGACGCCGGGTCCCTTACCCGCCTGGCCGGCGCGGGCCGCCTCAAGGGAGGCATTGAGGGCGGGCAGCCGGAGCTGGGCGGCAACCCGGGTGATGGCGTGCACGGCCTGGCTGATCCGGGCTGCGCCCCGGGCGAACGCGCCCTGGTTGCGGCCCCGGCGGCCGGCGGGCCCGGTGACACACTCGTGCCCATGCCGGACAGGTACCAGGCGTGAGCAGCCAGACCGATCGCGAGCAGCGTTTCCGGGCCGCGTATGCGGCCGGGTACCAGCCCGTCCGCGCCTTCGTCCAGCGCCGGGCGGCACCGGGCGAGGTGGACGACATCGTCGCCGAGGCGATGCTCATCGCCTGGCGCCGGGCCGGCGACCTGCCCGACGGCGACGGTGCTGCCCGGGCCTGGCTCTTCGGCATCACCCGCAACGTCCTGCTGAACCACGCGCGCAGCCTGCGGCGGCGGGACGCGCTCGCCGTCCGGGTCGCCGCGCAGGGCACCGGCGGCGTCGGCTCCGGCGAAGCCGACGCCGCCATCTCCCGGATCGACCTCGCCGCCGCGTGGGCCCGGCTGCGCCCGGCCGAGCAGGAGGTCATCGCGCTGCGCGTCTACGACGGGCTCGATTCGGCCCAGGCCGGGCAGGTGCTCGGCATCACCTCCGCTGCGTACCGCCTGCGACTATCCCGCGCCCGGAGCGCGCTGCGACGCCACCTCGAGGGCGCCGGTAGCCGGCCCGCGCCCGTCCTGGCACCACCGACGAGGAGCTGATCTGATGATCATCGACGACATGACGATGGACGATCCCGCCCTGGACCGCGCGCTGCGCGAACTCGACGCAGCTGACGCGCACCTCGGCGCCCGCGCCCGGGCGCACCAGCGGGAGCTGCTGGAGACCATCGTGTCCTGTGGCGGGGAACCGGCCTGCGGCCAGGGCAGCCGCGTCGTGCCGCCCCGGACCGGGTGGCACCGGCCGGCCGTGCGCTGGCTGCTGCCGGCGGCCGCTGCCTCCGCCCTGGCCGGCGCGGTGGTGCTGGGGGGTGGCGGGAAAGACCACCCGGCCTACGCGAGCTGGACGGCCGAGCCTGCCCCGGTCACCGGCGAGCAGCTGGCCCAGGCGGAGCGGTCCTGCCGCGCCGGGATCGCCGATTCGCTGGCGCGGGAGCGCGAGGGGACCCCGGAGTCCATCCGCTCGGTGGTCACTCCGGAGAGCATGCGGCTGGTCATCGCCGAGCGTCGCGGCGAGTACGTCTTCACCGGCATGGCCGCGCCGGACGGCAGCATGTCGGAGTGCTTCTTCGACGCCGGCCTGTCCCGCGTGTCGGGGATGACCGGCAGCTGGGCGACCAAGGACAGCCCGCCGCCGGCGAGGCTGGCCGGCGGGCAGATCGAGGCCGGCGGTCCCGGGATGACCTCCGGGCCCGAGGGCAGCTACGCCTTCATCCAGGGGCGGGTCGGGGCCGGCGTGGCCAAGGTTACGCTGCGCACCGGCGGGCGCACGGTGTCCGCGACGGTGAGCAATGGCCACTTCGGGGCCTGGTGGCCGATCGCGCAACCGGAAAAGGTCGCTGGTCCCGGACCGGATGTCGCCTACGACCTCACCCTGCGCGACGGGACCGTCCTGCGCGACCAGAAGCCGCTCGGACCCTAGCCGCAGCCGCTGACCCGCCTAGGCGGGTCAGCGCAGCCGGGTGAGGGTACCGTCGGCGGCGCGGCGGACCACGGCGGACTGCCGTCCGACAGTGAAGGCATACGTCATCGCCCGGGCGTTCCCGCTGGCGCGCACCGCCACCCGGTCGCTGGTGCCGGAGGCCGCGAATGCGGTGGCGATGGCTGCCGACGTGCCCGTCTGCGCCGCGGTGAGCACCGGGGCACTGTGCCTGGTGAAGTGATCGGTCCACTGCCATCCCGCGATCGGGCGCGTGCTGCCCCGGACATGCCCGTACCGGGTCTTACCCGCCCCCGGTACGGGCAGCGACAGCATCGTCGTCTTCCCGGCCACCTGCGGCGTGGTGGCGACCGCGGTGCCGTTCTTCGCGGTGACGTGCTGGGAGTACGGCAGGTGCCAGGTCTGGATGAACGTCCGCCTGGCTGATGATGCCGCCTGGTCGATCGTCAGCACGATGTCCGGATCGGACAGGAAGATCACGTCGCGTACCCGGCTCACCCCCTTCAGCGGAGAGTCCCTGAGCTGGTAGTAGGCGGCTTTCGCGGTGATCTGCGCGCGGGTCAGCGTGGTCACCTCACTGGTCTTCATCCCCTGGACGACGAGCTGGTTATGCGCCGCCGGCCCGGTGTAGTAGGCCCTCCACGGGTCCTCCCGGTACTGGCCGGTGCCCGGGTCGGCGAGGATCTCCCGGCCCAGGGCATGCCACGTGATCGACATGTGGTCGTTGTGCCCGTGCCCCAGCCGCCGTGGCCCGAAATGGATCGAGTACATCGATTCCTGGCTGGGGGCCCGGCCGGTCGTGCCCCATCCGGACCGGCCGAACACGTACCCCGCGGAGTAGACCTTCACCCGTTCGCGCAGCGGCGTGCCGCTCTTGCCGTCCGAGGCGATCCACTGCTGCGCCGGGGAACCGGTCCGGGCCCGTTCGCGTTTGGTGTCCCCGATGGTCACCAGGTAGCCGTCCGGCTTGGTGGCGTGGTCGAGGAAACGTGCCAGCGCGGCCCGCCGCGCCGTGATCGTCGCCGCCGCCCGGGTGGTCACCCCGCAGGTGCTCAGGGCCTTCTCGGCATCACCCCAGATGTCCCAGTTGTGCCGGGCGTACCCCAGCGACTGCTCATTGTTGGCGCCCTGGGCGTCGATGACGCGGGTGATATCGCCGGAGAGCTTGCCGGCGGCGTACGTGATGTAGTCGCGCCGCCCGAGCATGCAGCCGACGCCGAGCACGGCGAGGGTCTGCTCGGTGCCGACGTTGTGGTCCTTCCACGTGTTGCGCCTGAGCCAGCCGGCGTGCTGCGCCAGTGAGGCGTCCAGCCAGGCCGGCACCGGCTTACCGAGCTGGAGCAGCCCGGCGCGCAGGCACGCCATCGAGTCCACCCGGGTGTGGGTCCCGTTACCGGCCCCCGGCCCGGCCGGCCACGGGTACGGGTTGTCGCGCACCCAGTCGGCCGTGATGGCCACGGCCTGGTCGATGGCCCTGGGATCGCGGTCCTTCGTCCGGCCGCGGGTGGAGGACTCCACCAGCGACCCGATCCACGCCAGCCCGTGGAACCAGGTACGCCAGCTGGGCTCACGGTACGGGTCGATCGTCCAGGAGATGTTCCCCGAGGAGTCGCCGACTACCGTCTTGCGCCCGGCGGGCCAGGTGAAGACGCCGCGGGCGACATCGGCCCGGGCGTTGTACGCGGGGAAGGAGCCGAATGAGCGGCACAAGTACTTCTGGGCCGCACCGGCCTGCTCCAGGTTCGCCAGCCTGGGCCCCGTGGTGCCCGCGAGTGCGGCGTGAGCGGGGATCCCGGCCCCGCTCACCGCGATCGCGATGGCGGTCCAGGCCGCGGTGGCCCAGGTCAGGGCAGGCCGGAGCCGGCTGCGCGTCATGTTTCCCTCCGTGGCTGATCAGGCCGGCGCTCCCTCGCCGGCGCGGTTTCTCATCGCCACCGCGCCGGGGCACCTGAGCGCATCGGCGCGCGCGATCGCCGGTGACGGCCCTGTTCCCGGGACGGGCTCGACTCCCGCCCTGTTTGTCAGCACAATTGAGGTGTGCTGGAGATGATCGGCGTCAGCCCGCTGGCCTGGGCGGTGCTCGCCTCGGGCGCTGCCATCGTGGGTTTCAGCAAGACCGCGATCGGCGGTGCCGCGATGATCGCGGTCGCGTTCTACGCGATGGTGCTGCCCACGCGTGAGTCCACCGGTGTCCTGCTGGTGCTGCTCATGACCGGTGACGTCATCGCGATCTGGTCGTATCGCCGGCACGCCGACTGGCCGCTGCTGGGCAAGCTCGTGCTGCCGGTGCTCGCCGGGATCATCGCCGGGGCGCTGTTCCTGGCCCGGGTGCCCGCCGGCTGGGTCGCCCCCGCCATCGGGATCATCGTCGTGGTCATGGCCGTCCTGGAGATCGCCCAGCGGCTGCGGCGCCGCCGGGGCGGGCCAGGCCCGCAGCCCGCCTCCCCGGCCACCTCGGCTCCCTCCGGTCCGGGCGGGGGGAGGGGCTTCGGCGCGCTGGCCGGGTTCACCACCATGGTCGCCAACGCCGGCGGGCCGGTGATGTCGCTGTACCTGCTGCGCGCCAACCTCGGCGTGGTCCGCTTCGTGGGCACCCTGGCCTGGTTCTTCGCCGTGGTCAACCTCATCAAGCTGCCGTTCAGCATCGGCCTGGGCCTGGTGCAGCCCTCCCGGTTCGCGCTCATCCTCACCCTGATCCCGGCCGTGCTCGCCGGGGCGTTCCTGGGCCGCTGGCTGATCACCCGCATCCCGCGGGCCGCGTTCGAGTGGACCATCCTGCTGGTCACCCTCCTCACCGGGATCATCCTCATCCTTTCCTGACTCCGGTGCGGTCCTGCCTGGCGGAACCGGGGCCGCCCGGCGTGGCGTGACCGGCGCGGGACGTGGAATCGTGGCAGCACGGGGGCCGCCTGTGAGGCCCTGCGGACCGTGACCATGAAGACCCGGAAGGATCTGGCCCGATGGCTTCACTGCCCGTGTACTCCCAGGACGTGCCGGACGTCCTCGCCGCCCAGGACGTCGACCCCCGCCAGGGCCGCACGCCGGAGGAGGCTAGCGCCTGGCGGCGCGAGCACGGCGACAACGTGCTCGCCGGGAAACCGCCGGTGCCCGCCTGGCGCCGGATCGCCGCCCACCTCACCGACCGGATGACGGTCGTGCTGTTCGTGGCCGCGGTGGTGAGCGCCTGGGTGTCCCGCGAGTGGGAGACCCCGGTCGTCATCCTGCTCGTCGTCACCATCAACACGGCGCTCAACTATCAGCAGGAGTCCCGCGCCGAGGGCAGCCTGGCCGCCCTGCGCGAGCTGTCCGTGCAGTCCTCGCGGGTGCGCCGCGACGGCCGCGAGCAGCAGGTGCCCCGCGCCCAGATCGTGCCCGGCGACATCGTCCTGCTCGAAGCCGGGGACACCGTCCCGGCCGACGGCCGGATCATCCAGGCCACCCGGCTGCAGGTCGCCGAGGCCGTCCTCACCGGGGAGTCCGCGCCGGTGAGCAAGGGCGTGGCGACGCTGCCCGCCGGGGAGGTGCCGCTGGCCGAGCGGGCCAACTGCCTGTTCATGAACAGCGAGGTCACCCGGGGCAAGGCGGAGATGGTCGTCACCGCGACCGGGATGGGCACCGAGATGGGCCACATCGCCGGCCTGCTCGGCGAGGCCGGGGACGAGCAGACCCCGCTGCAGCGCCGGATCGACCGGCTCGCCGGGATGCTCACCCTCATCGCGCTCATCGTCGTGGTCATCGTGTTCGCCATCGGCTTCCTGCGCGGGATGGGCTGGTCGCAGCTGCTCATCACGGCGGTCTCCCTGGCAGTGGCGACCATCCCCGAGGGGCTGACCGCGGTGGTCGCGTTCACCCTGGCGATGGGCGCCACCCGGCTCGCCGAGCGGGGGGCCATCATCAAGCAGCTCTCCGCTGTCGAGACGCTCGGCTCGACCTCCCA
>CAMCQD010000021.1 GCA_945876925.1 uncultured Dermatophilus sp. | reverse complement strand
CAGACCCCGCACCTGTGCGCTGCGAGGACCTAGGTCCTCGCGGTGACGTGACGTGAAAAACACACTCGTTGCGGTGTGTTGCCTGGCAACCGTGGAATACGCGGCATTGGGCTAGCTATCCGCTCAGGGCCCCTGCGCGGCGGCTGCGCCCGGTGGCGCCCTGAGCGCAGGAGGCGGCGTCACCGGGCCCGTGCCAGGATCGAGCGGTGGACGCCTCTCACCCCCGGAACCGGCCCGCAGCGGCCCCGCGGCTCGTTCACGTAGCCGGGGCGGTGCTGTGCGATAACCTCGCCTCGCCGGAGCGGTTCCTCGCCGCCCGGCGCAGCTATCCGCCCGAGCACGCCGGGCGCTGGGAGTTCCCCGGCGGCAAGGTCGAGCCCGGGGAGAGCGACCGATCCGCCCTGGAACGCGAACTCGCCGAGGAGCTGGGGATCGGGGTCGTCATCGGGGCGCAGGTGCCCGGCCCCGAGCCGGGCGGGCGCTGGCGGACCAGCCCGCGGCACGTGATGAGCGTGTGGTGGTGCGTGCTCGCCCAGGCCGGCGGCCAGGCAGGGCCGCAGCTGCTCGGAGCGCACGATCAGCTCGCCTGGGTCGGGGCCCAGGATGCGCTGGCCCTGCCGTGGCTGCCCGGTGACCTGCCCATCGTGCGGGCGGTCATCGCCCGGCTGGGCAGCTGAGCGCTGGTCCCTGCGGCTGCCTCGCCGCCCCCCGCCCGCCCGGCGTCGCCGGTGCCCGTCACCAGATGGGATGATGTGGCTATGCAGTCCCGCGGAGATATCCGGAACGTCGCCATCGTCGCGCACGTCGATCACGGCAAGACCACCCTCGTCGACAAGATGCTCTGGCAGGGCGGTGCCTTCGCGGAACACGATCATGTCCTGGAACGCGCGATGGATTCCGGTGACCTGGAGCGCGAGAAGGGCATCACGATCCTCGCCAAGAACACCGCCATCCACTACAACGGGCCCTCAGCCCGGGCAGCCGGATTCCCCGGCGGCGTCACCATCAACATCATCGACACCCCCGGGCACGCCGACTTCGGCGGCGAGGTGGAACGGGGCCTGTCCATGGTCGATGGCGTCGTGCTGCTGGTCGATGCCTCCGAGGGGCCCCTGCCGCAGACCCGGTTCGTGCTGCGCAAGGCACTGGCCGCGGGCCTGCCGGTGGTGCTGTGCATCAACAAGGTGGACCGTCCCGACTCCCGGATCGCCGAGGTCGAGGAGGAAGTGGCCGAGCTGTTCCTCGACCTCATCGACGACATCGACGGCCGTGAGGAGCAGCTCGACTTCCCGGTCGTGTACGCCTCGGCCAAGGCCGGAGTGGCCTCCCTGGAGCGTCCCGCCGACGGCGAGCTGCCCGCCGGCAGCAACCTGGAAGTGCTGTTCAAGACCATCATGGAGACCGTCCCGGCGCCGTCCTACGACCCGGATGCCCCCTTGCAGGCGCACGTCACCAACCTCGACTCCAGCAGCTACCTGGGCCGGATCGCGCTGCTGCGAGTGCACAACGGCACCATCCGCAAGGGCCAGCAGGTGGCCTGGTGCCGCCGCGACGGGTCGGTCAGCACGGTCCGGATCAGCGAGCTGCTCATCACTTCCGGGCTGGACCGCGTGCCCGGCGAGCAGGCCGGCCCGGGCGACATCATCGCCATCGCCGGCATCCCGGAGATCATGATCGGCGAGACCCTCGCCGACCCGGCCGATGTGCGCCCGCTGCCGCTTATCACCGTGGACGAGCCGGCCATCTCGATGACCATCGGCACGAACACCTCCCCGCTGGCCGGGCGGGTGCGCGGCGCCAAGGTGACCGCGCGCCTCGTCAAGGACCGGCTCGACCGGGAGCTCGTCGGTAACGTATCGCTGCGCGTGCTGCCCACCGAGCGCCCGGACACGTGGGAGGTGCAGGGCCGCGGCGAGCTGGCCCTGGCGATCCTCGTCGAGCAGATGCGCCGGGAGGGGTTCGAGCTCACCGTCGGCAAGCCGCAGGTCGTCACCCGGGAGGTCGGCGGTGCCGTGCACGAGCCGGTCGAGCGGCTCACCATCGATGCGCCCGAGGAGTTCCTCGGCCCCATCACGCAGCTGCTCGCGGCCCGCAAGGGCCGGATGCAGCAGATGACCAACCACGGCACCGGCTGGGTGCGGATGGAATTCGTCGTGCCCAGCCGGGGCCTCATCGGGTTCCGCACCGAGTTCCTCACCGAGACCCGCGGCACCGGCATCGCCCACCACGTGTTCAACGGCTATGAGCCCTGGGCCGGGACGATCTCGACCCGGGTGACTGGTTCGCTCGTGGCCGACCGGGCCGGGGCGGCGACCTCGTATGCAATGTTCAACCTGCAAGAGCGCGGGACCCTGTTCGTGCCGCCGGCCACCGAGGTGTACGAGGGCATGATCGTCGGGGAGAACTCCCGGGCCGACGACATGGACGTGAACATCACGAAGGAGAAGAAGCTCACCAACGTGCGCTCCTCCACCGCCGAGGTGCTCGAGCGGCTGGTGCCGCCGCGGCTGCTCAGCCTGGAGCAGTCGCTGGAGTTCTGCCGCGAGGACGAGTGCGTCGAGGTGACCCCGGAGGCGGTCCGGCTGCGCAAGGTCGTGCTCGACCAGACCGAGCGTGCCCGTACCGCCGCCCGGGCCCGCGCCGGGGCCAGGCGCGGCTGACGGGGCGGCTGCCCGTGCCTGACGCTCAGTCGTCGACGGCGTCGCGGCCCCGGCGCACGATCCGCTCGTCGGCCGGGAACACCACTGAGGTGTCCTTGCCCTCGTAGTCGAACTGGTTGAGGAAGAAGCGCATCGCGTTGATCCGGGCGCGTTTCTTGTCGTTGCTCTTGATGGTGGTCCACGGGGCGATGTCGGTGTCGGTCAGCCGGAACATCTCCTCTTTGGCCGCGCCGTAGTCGTCCCAGCGGTCCAGTGACTCCAAGTCCATCGGGGACAGCTTCCACTGGCGCACAGGGTCGATCTGGCGGATGGCGAACCGGGTGCGCTGCTCGGACTGCGTCACCGAGAACCACAGCTTGGTCAGCGAGGCCCCGGAGTCGATGAGCGCCTTCTCCAGCATCGGCGCCTGGTCCATGAACCGCCAGTATTCGGCGTCCGAGCAGAACCCCATGACCCGCTCGACCCCGGCCCGGTTGTACCAGGACCGGTCGAACAGCACGATCTCCCCGGCGGTCGGCAGGTGCTGGATGTAGCGCTGGAAGTACCACTGGCCGCTTTCCCGCTCGGTCGGCTTGGCCAGCGCCACCACGCGCGCGTACCGCGGATTCAGGTGCTCGGTGAACCGCTTGATCGTGCCGCCTTTACCGGCCGCGTCCCGCCCCTCGAACAAGATGATGTGCTTACCGCCGACATCCTGATTCCAGTACTGGAACTTCAGCAGCTCGACCTGGAGCTGGTACTTCTCGATGTCGTACTGCTCCCGGGGGAGGCGCTCGTCGTACGGATATCCCTCGCGCCAGGTGTCGACGGCACGTCCGCCGGGGTCGATGAGGTCGGGGTCGGAGCCATGCTCATCGCTGCGGACCGTGTAGCCCTCGGCCCGCATGGTGTCGATGTACTCCCGCATTCCCATCTGCATGGCGCCTTCCTCCGCTGCGTTCATCCGGACCCCGGGCCGGCCAATCAGACAATTCTCACCCGGCATCGAGCGGGTATCCAGGGAAGAGTGCAAGGGATTCTGACGAGCCGGTCACGCCAGGCTCCGCCCCGGTGCGGGGCGGAGCCTGGCGCAGGGGCGATACGGTGGGGCACATGTCCGCTGACCGGCCGCCCCGCCTGCTGTTCGTCCACGCCCACCCCGATGACGAATCCCTTGCCACCGGGGTGACGATGGCGCACTACGCTCGCACCGGCGCCGATGTGCGCCTGCTCACGTGCACCCTGGGGGACCACGGCGAGGTGATCCCGCCCGGGCTGGCCTACCTGACCGCCGGCGATGCCCTCGGCCCCTACCGGCGGGGGGAACTGCGCGCGGCGATGAGCGAACTCGGGGTCACCGAGCGGGTGCTCGGCGAGGACCCGGAGACGGCCGCCGGCGCGGCCTACCGCGACTCCGGCATGGCCGGGACGCCGGAGAACGACGACCCGCGGGCACTGTGCCAGGCCCCGCTGGACGAGGTCGCCGCCGCGATCAGGGAGCACATCGCCGCGCTGGCACCCGGCGTGGTGGTCACCTACGACGCCAGCGGGGGATACGGGCATCCCGATCACATCCGCGTTCACCAGGCCACCCTGGCCGCGGTGGCCGGGCTGCCCGGGCCGGAGCGCCCGCTGGTGTACGTCGTGCTCGTCCCCGCCGACGTGGCCGCGCAGTCCCGCCGCTGGCTGGCCGCGCATGTGGACCCCGGCGCGCCGGTCACGGTTCCCGGGCCGGGCGACCCCTACCCGCCCTCGGTGGCGGACCCGGGCCTCATCACCCACGTGGTCACCGGCTCGGTGAGCGACCTGGCCCGGCGGGAGGCGGCCCTGCGGGCCCACCGCACCCAGGTGAGCGTGTACGACGGGTACTACGCGCTGTCGAACTCCATCGCGGCCCGGCTGGAACCGGCGGAGTATTTCGCCCGGGTGGACCCGGTGAGCGGCCGCCTGCTCCCGGCGGACGGCCCCGGCCGCGCTGAGGGCCTGCTGCCCTGAGCCGCCCGCGGACCCGCCTCCTGCCCCAGCCGGCGCGGGGCCGTAGTCTGGACCACATCCCTCCAGTGGGCCGCCTAGCGCCATACTGAGGCTGTTCAACGCTCTTCAGGAGGTTCGTTCACATGACTTATGTCATCGCTCAGCCCTGCGTCGACGTCAAGGACAAGGCCTGCATTGAGGAATGCCCGGTCGACTGCATTTATGAGGGTGAGCGATCGCTTTACATCCACCCCGACGAGTGCGTCGACTGCGGTGCCTGCGAGCCGGTGTGCCCGGTCGAGGCGATTTACTACGAGGACGACGTGCCCGATGAGTGGTCGGACTACTACAAGGCCAATGTCGAGTTCTTCGACGACCTCGGCAGCCCCGGCGGGGCGGCCAAGCTCGGCCTCATCCGCAAGGACCACCCGCTTATCGCCGCGCTGCCGCCGCAGGGCGAGTGAGGCGTGAGCTCACCGGCCCGGCGTGACGCCGGCCGGGCAGGGATCGGCTCGCTGCCCGGTTTCCCCTGGGATCGCCTGATCCCGTACAAGCGCACCGCATCTGCTCACCCCGGCGGGATCGTCGATCTGTCGGTGGGCACGCCCGTCGACCCCAGCCCGCCGCTGCTGCGGCAGGCGCTCGCGGACGCCTCCGACGCCCCCGGGTACCCGCAGGTGCACGGCACCCCGCAGCTGCGGGAAGCGGTCGCCCGCTGGTTCGAGCGCCGCCGCGGGGTCAGCGGGCTCGACCCGGACGGGGTGATGCCCACCATCGGCAGCAAGGAGCTGGTGGCCTGGCTGCCCGCCCTGCTCGGGCTGGGACCCGGCGACCGGGTCGGCATCCCGGCCATCGCCTACCCGACCTATGACGTGGGTGCCCGGATCGCGGGGGCCGAGCCGGTGATCGTCGACGGCCTGGCCGCGTTCGGCCCGCCGGGGCAGGGGCGCACCCCGCGCCTGCTGTGGGTCAACTCGCCGGGTAACCCCACCGGGAAGGTCCTCGGCACCGGGCACCTGGCCAAGGTGGTGAGCTGGGCGCGGGCCAATGACGTCATCGTGGCCAGTGACGAGTGCTACGCCGAACTCGACTGGCGCGCCGGGGCGGGCCCGCGCGGCAGCTCCGTTCCCAGCATCCTCGACCCGGCGGTGTGCGGGGGTGATCACACCGGCCTGCTGGCGGTGTATTCACTGTCCAAGCAGAGCAACCTCGCCGGGTACCGGGCGGCGTTCGTCGCCGGTGACGTGACTCTCGTGCGGTCCCTGGTCGAGGTGCGCAAGCACGCCGGCATGATCATGCCCGCTCCCGTCCAGGCAGCGCTGTGCGCCGCGCTCGGTGACGATGAGCACGTCGCCGTGCAGCGGGAACGCTACCGGCACCGGCGGCAGGTGCTGCTCCCGGCGATCACCGGCGCCGGTTTCCGGGTCACCGATTCCGAGGCTGGCCTGTACCTGTGGGCCTCCCGGGACGAGGACTGCTGGGACTCCGTGCAGGCCCTGGCCGGCCTGGGAATCATGGTGGCGCCCGGTGCCTTCTACGGCGCCGCCGGCCAGCGGCATGTGCGGATCGCGCTGACCGCCACCGATGAGCGGATCGCGGCCGCGGCGGAGCGGCTGAGCGCGCTGTAAGCGGCTGCCTCCCGCTAGCCGGCTGACCTGCGGGAATCTCACCGGATATGGTGTTCTCGCAGGTTATCCGCCTAGCGGGGGCTTTTCCGCCGGGCGCCCGGCCCGGCAGGATCCGGGTCGTCTCAACCGGGTGCACTCCCCGTCTCCGGGCGCGGCTCGTGGGTTACCTTCAAGGCGAAGTCACATCGCGGCGGCCCCGGGCTGCTTCCAGGAACGCGTTCCGGCAGCGGAACCGGCTCACGCGATGCCACTCACCGGTGAAAAGGGGCGTCTTATGACGGACCACGTCGAGCTTCATTACGGGCGGGGCACTCTTGAGTTACCGCTCGTGCGGGCCACTGAGGGTAACGACGGCTACGATCTGGGCGGTCTGCTGCTCAGAACCGGCGACACCACGTACGACGTGGGGTTCGCCAACACGGCGGTATGCCGCAGTGAACTGACTTACATCGACGGCGACAACGGCATCCTGCGCTACCGGGGTTACCCGATCGAGCAGCTCGCCGAGCAGTCGACCTTCCTGGAGACGGCCTGGCTGATCCTGTACGGCGAACTGCCGACCGAGCATCAGCTGGAGACGTTCAGCTACAACATCACCCGCTCGGGCCTCATCGACGAGCGGATGCGGGACCTGTTCCGCTGCTTCCCGAGGGCCTCGCACCCGATGCCGGTGCTGTCGGCCGGCGTCATGGCGCTGTCGACGTTCAACGCCGACACCCTCTCGACCGAGGACCCCGAGCAGATCGAGGCGGCCACGATCCGGCTGCTGGGCAAGGTGCCCACGCTGGCCGCCTACGGCTACAAGAACTCCATGGGCCAGCCGTTCCTGTACCCCGACTGGAACCTGGGGTACGTCGAGAACTTCCTGCGGATGTCATTCGGGTTCCCGACCGAGGAATACCTGTTCGACCCGGACATCGTCAGCGCGCTCAACACGCTGCTCATCTTGCACATCGACCATGAGCAGAACTGCTCCACCGCGACGGTGCGCCTGGTCGGCTCGGCCAAGGCCAATATCTACACCTCCATCGCCAGCGGCGTGAACGCCCTGTCCGGCCCCCTGCACGGCGGCGCCAACCAGGCCGTGCTCGAGATGCTCGCCCGCATCCGCGACTCCGGCGGGGACGTGGCCAGCTTCGTCCGTGACGTCAAGGACAAGCGCGGCGGCGCCCGGCTCATGGGCTTCGGGCACCGGGTCTACCGCAACTACGACCCGCGGGCGGCGATCATCAAACGGCACGCCGACGCCATGCTCAAGGCCCGCGGCGGCGACCAGCTACTCGAACTGGCCCTGGAACTGGAGGAGATCGCCCTCAGCGACGACTACTTCAAGGAGCGCCGGCTCTACCCCAACGTCGACTTCTACACCGGGCTGATCTACCAGGCGATGGGCTTCCCGGTGAACATGTTCACCGTGCTGTTCACCCTGGGCCGCCTGCCCGGCTGGATCGCCCAGTGGCGCGAGATGAACGCCGACCCCACGACGAGGATCGGCCGCCCGCGGCAGATCTACGTCGGCCACGGCGAACGGGATTACGTCCCGATGGGCGAGCGCTGACCCCCGCTGCCAGGGAGCGGCTAGCGCACGCGGCCCCGCATCTCGTGACCGGCGGATGCGGGGCCGCGCACTATCTTCTCCGGCGGGCGGCCCCCTCACGGGCGGTCGTGCCCCGCCGGGGGGGACGGGAGCTGGCGGGCGGTCCCGTGGGCCCGCTGGCCTTCGCGGGTCATTGCTGCGGGTCGCCGGTGCGGATGATGGTGCGCCGCGGGCCGCTCCCGTCCCCGGGAGTGGATTCCCAGGACATCGCATCCGAGCTGGCCGCGCGGGTCCACGTGCGCTCCCTGTTCGACACCGACCCGATGCCGTAGCGGGCGGCGTTGGCCACGCCCCAGGCGGCGATGGCGGCGGCCCCGCGCTCACTGCTGGTGTTCACCGTGACGGTGCCCGGCCCGGCGACGCCGTTCACGCCGAAGACGTCGTTGAGATCGGCGGCGATGACCGAGGTGTCACTGATCGCGCCGGGGGCGCGCAGCCGGCATTGCACTGTGCGGGGCCGGCTGCCGGTGAACGCCCGGGCGATGATGGTGGCTTCCTCCTCGTGCTGGGCGTACGCCTCGGGGAAGCCGCTGCGCTGCACCTCCTGGGCTACCTGGGTGAGCTCGCGGACCTCGTAGCCCTCCACCTTGACCAGGTGGTCGTAGAAGGCCCGGGTGGCGTATACCGGGTCGGTGATCTGCGCCGGGGTGCCCCAGCCCTGGCTCGGCCGCTGCTGGAAGACGCCCAGGGAATCCCGGTCGCCGTGGTCGAGATTGCGCATCTTCGACTCCTGCATCGCGGTGGCGGTGGCGATCACGGCGGCCCGCTCGGACAGCCCCCGGCGCACGGCAACGCCGCCGATGATGCTGGCGATGCGGGCCTGCTCGGGATCGAGGCGCACGGTGCTGCTGCCCTGGCCGGCGCGGCACGTGTTCGGCAGTGCGTAATCGCCCCACTGCCGCATGGCGGCGAACCCGCCGGCGATGAGGACTACTGCGGCCGCCAGCAGGGCCCACCTGCGGCGACGGCGCCGCCGGGCGCGCACCCGGGCCGCATCGGGCGGCTTACCGGCGCGGCCCGGTGCGGCGAGCCCGCCGGGCCGCGAGAACGCGTTGCTCACCTGTTCCCCGCCTGGATCCGCGGTCAGTCGTTGGCGTGCAGTGCGGCGTTGAGGGCGATGCCCTCGCCGGAACGGACCCGGGCCTGGACCGCGCCGGTCACCGAGTTGCGGATGAACAGCAGGCCGTCGCGCCCGGACAGCTCCCGGGCCTTGACGATGGTGCCGTCGGGCAGGGTCACCTTGGTGCCCGCGGTGAGGTACAGCCCGGCCTCGACCACGCAGTCATCGCCCAGGGCGATCCCGACTCCGGCCTCGGCGCCGACCAGGCAGCGCCTGCCGATGCGCACCCGCTGCGAGCCACCTCCGGACAGCGTGCCCATGGTCGAGGCGCCGCCGCCGATGTCAGAGCCGTCGCCGACGACGACGCCCTGGCTGATCCGGCCCTCGACCATGGAGTGCCCCAGCGTGCCGGCGTTGAAGTTGACGAAGCCCTCATGCATCACGGTCGTGCCCGCAGCCAGGTGGGCTCCCAGCCGGACCCGGTCGGCGTCACCGATGCGGACCCCGGAGGGCACCACGTAATCGGTCATCCGCGGGAACTTGTCGACGCCGAATACCTGCACTGGCCCGCGGGCGCGCAGCCGCAGCCGGGTGGCCTCGAAGTCCTCCGGGTCGCAGGGCCCGTAGCTGGTCCACACCACGTTGGGCAGGACGGCGAAGATGCCGTCCAGGTTGATGGTGTTCGGCTCGGCGAGCCGGTGGCTGAGCACGTGCAGGCGCAGATAGGCGTCGCAGGTGCCCGCCGGGGCGGCGTCGAGGTCGATCACGGTCCTGGCTACGGACAGGACGACGCCGCGGGCCTCGTCGGCTCCTTCCAGGGCGGTGAGGCTCTCAGGGGCGGCATCGTGCGCGGGTTCACCGAGGGCTACCTGCGGGAACCAGGTGTCGAGCACGCGGCCTCCCTGCGTGGTCGTGGCCAGCCCCCATCCCCAGGCGGTGCGAGAAGTCATGACGGCCACACTATGCCGGCGCCGGGCAGCCTGTCCGGAGGCTCCGCGTGAACCCCCGTCGTGGCGGCACGCCTGCCGCGGTGCCCGCCGGTTCCGCTCGCCGGGTCGTGATAGCGCAGGTCGTCCCGGGTCCGGGCAGGTGCGCCGGTCACGCCGTGGCAGCGCTGGGCAGCGGTGCGCGCACGAGGGGTTCCCAGGTGGTGGCGGCCCGGTGGCGGCCCGGCCGGGGCGTGATTGTGTCTGGACCGTGGCCCGGCCGTGTCCGGACCGTGCCCCAGGCGGTCAGGCGGCTCGCTGCGGGCTGCCCGCCCGGCTCCCTGCCTGGCGGGCCGGCGCGGAGCCGCCCGCCAGGACGGCCCGGCCTCCCCGGGCTGCCGGATGGCCCGGGAGCGTCATCCGGCGGCGCGGGGAGGCCGCCGGATTCCCCGGCAGCTAATCCGGTATTGCTTGTGGCAAAAACCGGCACGAATGTTCTGAACGCACGCCCCGGGTAATCGGGGGAGTGGGTTTAGGTGCATTGTCCGTGCCGATTACGCTGCCGCGGTGCTCGTCGCATTTATCGGGCATTCTGGCGATATTGTGAAAATAGATGCGAGACAGGCATACTGGCGCATCGGGGGTATCTGCGGCGCTGATCGGGAAGGGCAACGGGCATGCGGGTGACCTCTGGCGAGGAAAGCGTTCGCGGAGCGAGCGGGGCACGTGAGGCGGAGCGCACCGGGCACCTGCCCGAGCGGCTGGAGCAATGGCGTGCCGAACTGCTGGATCTATCGGCCCGCAACCCGCTGCTGCGGTTGCGCTCGAAGAACGCCCTCACCCTGGTCGCCGACGCCGCCGGAGTGCAGGATCTGGTCAGGCTGCTCACCGGCGAGGGCCGCCCGGCGGTCCGGCTCGTCGCTGCCGACGCCGCGGATGGCCTGCGGCTGCCGCGCCGCCTGGCAGTCAGCGGGGACGACCCGCACCTGGCGGCGCGCATGCT